>NZ_JAJCGT010000070.1:0-7970 GCF_020553185.1 Blautia sp. MSK18_10
CCGTCCAAATTTCAAGAGCATATTGTTCTTTTTTCTATTATAATATATTTATTGTATCAGAACAAGTGTTTTACGATTTTTTATGAATTTGAGCAGACATGCTCGAATGTGCAATTCATCCCATCACCTATAGGACGCCACTGAAAAACTATTTTTATACACATTATATAGTAGATTAAAACAAATAAAAACACTTTATATTGTACTGCTTTATGCAAAATAAAGACTTTTTCAGTGGCGTCATAGAGGTGAGGGAATTCTTGCTACGGTTGTTAAAGATGAATGAATAGATTTAATTCGGTTATTCTTTCTCAGGTGCGGTTTTGTTTCCAGACTGCTGATTGCCGTGATTCGCCCTATTTTTTCAGAAACTGAAGACACATATGATAATATCTTATTTGTTATTGTAAATGGCGGTTTATATTCTCCCACAAAAACACCTCCAGAATTTCCGTTATCTTGCACACTATCTTGCACACTTTTTTGCGTACTTTCTTCTTCGATTATATAAATATGATAACACAAATATCAAACCATTCCAAATTTTATATGTTTAAAATCATCTATATAATTGATTTTATAGTCTGTTTCTGTTTTGATTTCATATTCTTGCTTTCTATATATTTTTCCAGTTATAAAACAGACAGGCATGTTCTGCCTGTCTGCTTTATGTAAGAAATTCTTCTTTTCACTGTTCTGTTTCATGTTTATCTGCATTTTTTTGCATCTCATATTCTTCCCGGTTTGTGCGGGCTACGATTATTCGGGCGGCAAATAAGCAGAGCATAATTACAGCTGTAATCAGAATAAAAACTATACTCTCCGTCATATTATCAATATCCCAGAAACTGATTATGGAATTTCCAAAAATGCAGGCTAAAGTAAATGCTTCAACAATACACTCAAGCCATATAATGGAACTACGGTAATTTTTCCCAGGCAGATTGCGGTCGAAGTATGACATGACACCAAAAGTGATCAGGGCTACTGCAAGCAAAATCCATTTTATGGGTACAGGACCTATCTTCCATGAAATATGAGTGCCCCAGATACCGAAGCCAATACCTCCCAATATAATCGTTACCAGACCCAGAAGATAAATTCCTATCTGGAAACCTCTCAGACGTTTCTCGCCAATGCACTGGATCAACAGTCTCTCGGTTTCTCTTTTGTAATCTTCTGATTCTATTTTCTTTCCGGACAGAAGTTCGCTGACAGTGATGTCAAATGTTTCGCATAGAGATTCAAGAAGAGTGATGTCAGGGAATGATCTTCCATTTTCCCACTTAGAAACTGCCTTGTCTGTGACTCCCAGTTTCTCGCCCAGCTCTTTTTGTGTCCAGTTATGTTCTTTGCGGCACTGTGCAATGAATGCTCCAACTTTCTGTGTGTCTACCATAGTGTGTACTCCCTTGTATGTCTTTCTTGCACTTTTTATACTTTGATTATGTCATAGACCATGGGGAAAGTCACCCTACTGCTGGTAGAATTGGCATTTATACTTTGTAAAATCTACTTCAGTGCTGTCAGAATCCCCATTGCATTGTCGTAATCTTTCTCCCCGACCAGGATTTCATACAATGTTTTATCTGTTCCGAAGTTCCCACCCATACTGCGGGCAGTTCCCCTGCCCGGAGCTGTCATTTTTTCTTCGTGGTTGACTCTCTTTGTTTTGTATTTGATTTTCTCTGAATCTAAGGCTTTACAATACTGCTCATATTTGTCTCTGGATGCACCGAGATAAACTGTTCTGCTGTCGAATAACATAATTAATTTCTCCTCCTTTGGGGTGTTGTTTTTACAAAAATGATCCTGTCTGCTGGCTCCTCAGCCTGCACACGCAGGAGCGTATTCGAAAAATCATTCCCACCATCTGCATGCACGGCAACTATAACGAAAAAAACAGCAGACATCCGTTTCCAGATCATCTGCTGTCATTATATCATATATATTTACTGCTTTGTAGTATAAAAGTATTATTCTACTTCTTCCGGTTCCATGCTTCGCATGTGTTCCTCGTTCTTTACGATTTCATACTTCTGGCGATATTCCTTGAAGTATGTATAATATTCCACGCTGTCAGATGGGTAAATCTTGGAATCATGGATATGCATATCCGGATTCTCGTCTCCACTCTTAAGGAGAGCTACCATTGCACTTGCACAATGTGCTGCAATACGGTTGAAGCTGTTGAGAATGTCTGTATATACAGTTCCCTCTTCCAGTCCGCAATTGCCATTACTCAGACGCTCTACATGATGCATCTTTAGCTCATTGCATAAGGATGTGATAATCATTCCAAGCGGTGCAACTCTCTGTGCCATCTCTTTGTCATCATTGAGGAATGCACGACAGGTAAGGTTGATCTCCTCACGAACTGCTTCCATTACTACATTCAGCTCATCCCAGGCTTCCTGTGAGAAATTAGTGTGATTATCATGCATTTCACTGGACATATAGGCAATGTAGGATGCATGGTCACCGATTCTCTCAAAGTCATTGATGGTATGAAGATAAAGGGATGCCTGCCTTGTCTGGGCACTGTTCATCTCATGCTTTGTGAGCTTCATCAGATATTCCCCAAGACGGCTTTCGTATTTATCGATCAGGTTCTCTTTTCTCTGTACCTTATCAAATTTATCCTGCTGATATTCATTCAGAAGGTTCATGGCACGGTTGACATTCTTGCGAAGCTTCCTTGCCATACCGCTCATGGCACGATGACACTGTCCAATAGCAAGTGCCGGATAATTCAGAAGACGTTCTTCCAGAAGATCAAAGTCTGCTTCATCTTCCAGTTCCTCTGCACTGTCTTTTACAAGCCAGCACACCAGCTGCTCGATCTTCGGTATGAACGGGAAAAGAACACATACTGTTGCTACACGGAATACAGTATTCAGTAAAGCAATTGCAACCGGTGACATAATCATATCCATAAATCCGAAATGCACAACAGCATTTACAGTGTAGAAGATCACTGACCAGAGGATAAGACCAAACAGGTCATTGATCAGATAAACAAGTGCTGTACGTTTACCATTCTTATTCGCACCGATTGCTGAAATCAGAACCGGACAGGCAGCACCTACACCGATACCAAGAACGATCGGGAATGCACTGGAGAATGTCAGGATACCTGTTACAGATAACGCCTGCAATACACCGACTGTGGCAGATGCACTCTGCAGCACTGCGGTAAATGCAATACCTACCAGAATACCTATCAGCGGGTTGGAAAACATTGTCAGCATGTTTGTAAATGTGGGGCTGTCCTTCAGTGGTGAAACAGCACCGCTCATTGTCTGCATACCTGTCATCAGGATTGCAAAACCAAGCATGATATTACCGATATTTTTATGCACGGAACGCTTACATGCCATGCGAAGGATAATACCAATAATCGCTACTACTGCTGAAATTGTTGCTGTAGATAAAATCTTCGCAATTCCGTTCTTTCCGTCAATATAAGAAAGACAGAGGATCCATCCGGTAATACTGGTTCCGATATTGGCTCCCATGATAATACCGATGGCCTGTTTCAGTTTCATCATACCTGAGTTAACAAAACCAATGACCATAACGGTTGTGGCAGAAGAAGACTGAATCACGCTGGTAACACCAGTACCCAGAGCAACTCCCTTCAGCGGTGTGTTTGTCATTCGATACAGGAAAGCTTCCAGCTTATTTCCGGCAACCATTTTCAGGCCGTCGCCCATCAATGACATACCGAACAGGAATAACGCTACTCCGCTCAGTAATGACAATATCATTGAAAAAATTCCCATTATTTTCTCCTTTGTCGTCTGCCTGATTTCCCACCTCATCTCAGAAAATCGGCGCATAATGTAAGCAGGTTATTTTACCTGTTTCTAATCAGAATTTAACCTGCTTTTTACTTTTCCATTCTTATTATGTCACGTCCGGGAGATTATTACAATAATTGTTTTTTCAAAAATTGCATTTTTTCCATAGCGTTTAAAATGCTGTCTTTTTTTTCCTGATTTTTTTTGCAGTTTTCATAAAATTTTCCGGCATGCTCCAAAATATATCTGAACATGTCGAAAAATAACATACAATAAATCGGACAGTAAAGAAGGAGCTGTCTATTTTCAGGACAGCCCCTTTCCTCAAATTCCAGTATTAAAATCAATTGGTTATTCACAATCCGCTTCACTGCTTCATTTTATTATCTGGGGGAATTGATATAGTTATACATACTACTGCTCATTGCTGCCCCTGTCGCAGCTTCCTCTTCACATTCTGCCAGAACAAGTTCTGCCTTGAACATATCCGCAATAATTTCACACAGTACCGGATTTTTTCTCAGTCCATTCCCTGAACCAATCATGCGTCTGATTTTTATACCAGTTCCTTTCTGAATAGTCATATACATCTGATACAATTCTGTGCTCATTCCCTTCAGAACACCATAGCAGAAATCTTCAGGTGTAAAGTTTTCGGAATATACCTGAGTAATACTGCCGCTTTTTTCCGGATTCACCCGCGTACCATCAAATGTTGTTTCAACTTTAATCTTTCGGCTTTCAGTTCTTTCACTATTCTGGTCTCTCCCTGTTCTTGCCATCTTTTCCATTACTTTGTATAATGGCTGCTCCTGTCCGGTCGCTTCTTTTACAATTTTCCGGAAAAACTGTTCCAAGAGCGCATACGCCTTGCCACCACACAGAGATGCTCCCGCAAGCAGATACTTCCCATTCAGGAAAGGTCTCGCCTCAATTCCATCTCCCGAAAAATACTGACCGGAAAGAACAGAAATCTGTCCACCGGTTCCCATATTGACCAGTAATGTATTCTCCTCATCACCTGCTGCTCCAAGGAAGCTTGCCTGATTGTCTCCGATTGCTGTTGTAACTGTCCTTCCTCTGTATGTACCCAGTTTTTCTATTTCCGTACAGACATCCGGCAGCCAGTTTACGTCCACTCCCATTTCAGCCAGTTTTTCTTTCTCAAAGCACATCTTACGACTGTCAAAGAATCCCAAACCTGCTGCATTGCTTACATGTATCAGAGGTTTTTTTCGTCCCGTTAAATACATTCCAAAATAATCCATGATTGTACAGAAACTCAACGCCGAATCCGGAACCAGATTATGCCTGATATTATAAATGTGTGTAACAAGCCCATATCCTGAAGCAGCATGGATTTGACATCTTTCCCGGATTTCTTCTGTTAAAGGAATCTGATCCCCATCGCAGATACTTCCTCTGGCATCCTGCCATGTATATAACGGACTGACACAATTTCCTTCTTTGTCAACATAGACAATTCCATGCATCTGCCCTGTGAGCCCAATCCGCTCAACATGCGGATACTTCTCCAGGAAATAATCCAGCAGATTCACTGCTCTTTCTACAATTTCTTTTGCATACTGTATTCTTTCCCATTCATTTCCGGTTTCGATAAAGCAACCGTTCTCTACAGTTTTTGCCTCCAGAATCTTTGCCTGTCCGTTTTCCTCTTTTTCCAGAACAACACCGCTTATCGTTGTTGTCCCAATGTCAATCCCCGCTGTTTTCACAGTCCAAACTCTTCTGCCAGTTTCTTAAACTCCGGCAGGGAATTAATAATAGTATCATAAGATACACAATAAGCCAGTCTCACATAACCCGGGCAGGCAAAGGAACTTCCCGGAACCATGAGAATATTATATTTCTTTCCAGCTTCGCAGAACGCTTTTTCATCTGCTACCGGTGATTTCACAAAGAGGTAGAATGCGCCTTGCGGTTTAATGCACTCGAATCCGCATTCCTTCAGTCCGTTATATAATGCCAGACGGTTCTTGTCATATGCAGCTACATCCACTTCTGCATCTACACATTTGGCAATCACCTTCTGCATCAGGGATGGGGCGTTGACACATCCGATAGTACGGTTGGCAATAGCCGCAGCAGTGATAAGTTCTTCACTGCCATCTGCTTCATCCGGAATTACCAGATAACCGATACGCTCTCCCGGAAGGGACAGAGATTTACTGTAAGAATAGCCAACAATGGTATTGTCATAATATTTTGTCAAATACGGAACCTCTACACCGTCATAAGCCAGCTCTCTATATGGCTCATCAGAGATCAGATAAATCACACTGCCGAATTCCTGCTGCTTTTTCTCAAGAATTGCAGCCAGCTTCTTAATGGTTTCTTCGGAATATACAACACCAGTGGGATTGTGAGGTGTATTTACGATCACTGCTCTTGTCTTTGCTGTAATCTTCTGCTCAAACTCCTCAAGATTCGGTTGGAATGTGGTTGTATCCGGAGAGATTTCCACAAGCTTGCCATCAAAATTGCGCACATATGCACCATATTCCAGAAAGTACGGTGCAAAAACAATCACTTCTTCCTCAGGATTCAGGATTGTCTTAAAAATCACATTCAGACCACTGGCTGCTCCAACTGTCATAATCAGATTCTTCGCTGCAAATTTAGTTCCAAAGCGGTGGTTCAGAGATTCCGCAATCGTCTGGCGCACATCCTCAAATCCTGCATTACTCATATAACCATGCAGCACTGTCGGCTCCACTTCATTCACCAGATCAATAATAGCCTCCTTCACACACTCCGGCGCCGGAACGCTCGGATTCCCAAGACTGAAATCATAAACTTTGTCCGCACCGTAAATGGCTCTGAGACGATTTCCCTCCTCAAACATCATACGGATGGCTGAATTATTTTTTACATAAGGTTTCATTTTTTCTGCTATCATAACATATTCGCTCCTGTCCAAATAATCCCGGCAAACCGCCGAAATTCAGAATAATATTGCAACTGTCCAATTTCTCTTGCAGTGCATAATTTATCTTTATTTTAACCTTATCATGGTAAAGTGTCAATGTGCGACAATATACTATATTCCATCTTTTTAGCCGAAGTCAAGTAAGTCCCCTGCTTTAATTGCGAAAAGCAATAAGCAGGGGGTGGGAACTTGCTTGTATCAGAAGGAATCTTTGCGCTCCTCCAGTAACAAAATGTCAATAGTTTTTTAATCACTTTTTTCAAAAAAGGCAAAAAGAATAGAACGTATAGTTAATTTCCATACGCTCTATCTCACATTTCATATTAAATTTTTGAATTCTACAAACTGAAATCTGTCTGTTAATTTGAAACAGATGTAGCACTTACTTTCTTGTCGATAACAAAATATGTAACCACCATTAAAATAGAAATTATCAAACCAATATAAAACTCTGGGAATGCAAATCTAATGCTTTTATGGATACTTACTTCGCCCGTTATATTCATTACGTGCCATGTGAAGAACTTATATATCTCAGAAACAACAATACCAATTGTGCCTAATGCACCTAAACTTTTGCCAACAACCTGTTCCTTGAAGGGAAACCATACACCCACAGCAAACAAAATAACAGACACCATTCCAATGGGATTGAGCAAATTTATTAAACCTGTGATTTCCTGTACGCCTTTTAGCTCACCATATTGATTAAGGAACATTGGTAATAAACTGATAATAAATGCTATTGATAGAATAATTTTCTTTTTCATATAATCGCACTCCTATGTCAAATACCGATTGAGATTTCACCTGTTTTAAGCGATTTAATAACTGTTATATTTTGTTATTAAATTCTCTGCAAACCCTTGAAAACGCTGAATTTTACTTTGTAATTATGACTTTTCCTTCAGAGTCCAGAAGAGGTGTAATACCAGCCCCGTATCCAGATTTCCAACAAAGATAATTAACTCCAGTCTCCTTATCTACAAGAATTTGGCGAATCCCTTCGTCCTTAAGCGAACTTCCATCTCTAAATATAACTTCAAATCTTTCTTCTTTTTTTGCCATGTTTATTCCTCCTCGTTAAGCGTTAAATTCCGATTTCTCAGTTTCAAAAAGCTGAAATTGTTCGAGCTTTTCAAATACTAACGTACCTAATTCCGTTCAATAATTGATTTATAGTAGTTACCAAAGTCAGCAAGTGAATTAACAATTGG
>NZ_JAJCGT010000071.1:0-7167 GCF_020553185.1 Blautia sp. MSK18_10
GGCAATCTGGAATGAATTTTGGCTACGTTACTGTGAACGGAGTGAACAGTAACGTAGAATTGCGGGAGCTGCGAAGCAACGGAGCAATTCGTAGATATCGGAGAAAATAATCAGAAGTAAACAATCAAAGTAAATATATAATGGAGGCAGAAGCATATGCTTACAGAACAGAGATTTGACATTATTCTGAAGCTTCTGGAAGAAAGAAAAAGTATTACAGTAACAGAACTGAGAGAACTTCTGGACGCATCAGAGTCCACAGTGCGCAGAGACATCACTGCACTGGACAAAGCAGGAAAACTTACCAAGGTTTTCGGCGGCGCAGTAGCATTAAATCATAAAGTAACTGCCTATGAACCGACAGTAGCGCAGAAATCAGAATTAAATAAAGAAGAAAAGCAAAAGATCGCAAAATATGCAGCCAGTCTGATCACACCAGATGATTTCGTTTATCTGGACGCAGGAACCACCACTGGTCTGATGCTGGAATATCTGGAAGGTGTAAAAGCTGCCTTTGTCACCAATGCAGTATCCCATGCCCAGACTCTGGCAAAGATGGGAATCCGGGTTTACCTGATCGGAGGAGAACTTAAGAGTTCAACAGAGGCAGTCGTAGGCAGTCAGGCGATGCAGATGATCCAGATGTATCATTTTACAAAGGGATTTTTCGGAACCAATGGAATTACCAGAAGGGAAGGCTTTACCACACCGGATACCAGTGAAGCAATTGTAAAGAGTACTGCAATGAAGCAGTGCAAAGATGTATATATCCTGACAGATAAGTCAAAGTTTGGAGAAGTAAGTTCTGTCACATTCGGCGTGTTTACAGATGCTAAAATTCTTACAGAAGAAATTCCGGAGGAGTATGAGGACAGCAAAAATATTCTGAAAGTGAAATAAATAATGGATCAAATGCCGCCGGCAGACAGAGCAGGCAGGAATGATATTTAGATTGGAGAGATGTGGGATGAAGTTTGGGCATATTGGAGATCTGCATATTGGAAAAAGGGTGCATGATTTTTCCATGCTGGAGGATCAGAGATATATTCTGAATCAGATGATCAAAATTTTTGAGGAACAGAAAGTTGATGGAGTTCTGATCGCAGGGGATGTTTATGACAAGACAGTGCCGTCGGCAGAGGCAGTGCAGCTGTTTGATGAATTTATTACAGGATTGGCTAAAGCTAAGATCCCGGTGTACATGATCAGTGGAAATCATGATTCTGCAGAAAGGCTTTCCTTTGGGGCGAAGCTGTTTGAAAGTAGTGATATTTATATTTCGCAGGTCTATGATGGAGAGATGAAAAGGATTGTGTTAAAAGATCAGTATGGACCAATATCTGTATATCTTCTGCCCTTTTTGAAACCTGCGGCAGTACGCCATGCTTTACAGAGGGATGACATTAATACTTATGAAGAGGGTGTTATGGCTGCTCTGCAGGAGTGTGAGATCGATACGACACAGAGAAATGTGCTGGTGGCACATCAGTTTGTGACCGGAGCAGACAGAAGTGACTCAGAAGAAACATGGGTTGGTGGTCTTGACAATGTCAGTGCGGAAGTATTTAAGGATTTTGACTATGTGGCACTGGGACACATCCACAGACCTCAGAAAATGGGGAGAGAGACCTTGCGTTACAGTGGGACGCCGCTTAAGTATTCTTTTTCGGAAGCAGATCATAAAAAGTCAGTAACGATTGTGGAGCTTCTGGAGAAAGGAAATGTGAGGGTCAGTACAGTACCTTTGATTCCCAAACATGATATGCGTAAGCTGAGGGGAACTTATATGGATGTGACAGCGAAGGATCAATATACTACTGAAAATAAGATGGATTATCTTCAGATTACCCTGACGGATGAGGAAGATGTGCCGGGGGCACTTCAGAAGCTGCGTACTGTTTATCCCAATCTGATGCGTCTGGAATATGATAATAAACGAACACGTGAGAACCGGGAAGTTCAGGCAGTGGAGGCTCAGGAACAGAAGTCAGAGCTGGAACTGTTTGAGGAGTTTTATGAACTGTTAAATAATGAACCTATGAAAGAAGAACAGACAGAGTTTGTGGAGAAACTGATCCAGAATCTGAAGGAGGTGCGCGTATGAAACCATTGAAGCTGACATTATCTGCATTTGGTCCATATGCGGATGAGACTGTGATCGATTTTACACAGCTTGGAGGACAGGGACTTTTTCTGGTGACCGGAGATACGGGAGCAGGAAAAACGACGATCTTTGATGGGATTACATTTGCGTTGTACGGGGAGACAAGCGGAGGAGTCCGGGAGGCATCCATGCTCAGAAGCAAGTATGCAAAACCGGAAACACCTACCTATGCGGAATATATTTTTGAATATAAAGATGCAGTGTATACAGTGAAGCGAAGCCCGGATTATGAGCGCCCAAAGACCAGAGGTACCGGAATGACCACCCAGAAAGGGGAAGCATTGCTTACTTTTTCTGATGGAAGAGCTCCTGTGACAAAGCTGAAGGAAGTGAATCAGACAGTTACTGATCTGATCGGGTTAGATATGAAGCAGTTTACGCAGATTGCTATGATCGCACAGGGAGATTTCAGAAAATTGCTGCTGGCTGACACAGAGGAACGCAGCAACATTTTCAGAAAGCTTTTCCATACGGATATTTATAAGGTGATTCAGGAAAAATTAAAATTCGAGGCCGGTGGTCTGGACAAGGCGTATAAAGAGCTGTTGAGAAGTATCCGCCAGTATACGGAACAGGTCAGATATTCTACAGAAGACCAGTTGGGACAACAGTGGATATTGATGGAGAAGAATGGCTTTGAGGGAAATCTGGAAGAAGGTCTGGAAATCCTGGAGCAGTTTCTGAAGGTAGATAAAGAGACGCTGAAAAATTTGAATAAGCAGATTAAAGAGAACGATAAAGAACTGGAAAAAGTAAATCAGCTTTTGGGAAAGACTCATAAAGAAGCAGATGCAAAGGCAAGGAAGGAACAGCTTCTGCAAGAGAAAGAGGTATTGCTTCCGCAGTTGGAACAGGCACAAAAAGCTGCAGAAAATGGGGCAAAGGAACCTGATGAGATCCAACGCCTGATGCTTTCCATACAGAAAGAAAAAGAGAATCTGGAGCGTTATACAAATCTGGAAAATCTGCTCAGAGAAACAAAGAAGGCTTCCCTGCAGATAGAAAAGCTGGGAACGGACGGTACAGAGCTGCAGAATCGTCAGAAAGAAATGAAAGCTGTGCTTGAAGAAAAACAAAAAGAATATCAGACAACAGACGGTGCAGAAAAAGAAAAAGCAGAAACAGATTTCCGGAAAGAGAAAATAGATACTCTTTATGCAGGAATTTATAAGAATTGTGGAAATCTGGAGTTTCTTCAGACAAAAATCAGTGAACTGAAAACACAGTCCGGGCAGGAAGAACAACTTGCGAAACAGATAAAAAAGGATTTGACTGATCTGGAAGAGAAAATTGTTTCCGGTGGGAATCTGGAAATCAAAGAGAACAGTCTGGTCATACGTTTGCAGCAGATAGAGAAAATAGAAGATCAGCAGAAACGGTATCAGGATCTGGAAAAGGAAGCAGAGAGAAAAAAGAAGGGTTATCTGACCGCTTCTCAGAAACGGACAGAAATAAAAGAAATCCTGAACAAAATGGAGCAGGCCTATCTGGATGCGCAGGCGGGTGTTCTGGCAGCAGATCTTCAGGATGGGATGCCATGTCCGGTATGTGGTTCTGTTCATCATCCGAAGCTTACACAGATTCCGAAGGAAGTTCCCACAGAAGAACAGCTGAAAAAACAGAAAAAGTTAACAGAAGCTGCGGAAAAAGCGGCATCTGACGCAAGTGTGCAGGCAGGAGAGGCAACAGGACTGATGCAGCGCTGCAGGGAAGAATTGACAGAAGGGGTTAAAGGTTATATAGCGCAGTTTCTGCCAGAAGAGGAGACACAAGAGATACTTCGAAAGGAACTTCCTGATCATGAATTATGTTTATTTGTAAAAAATCAGGAAAGCAGTGTACAGACAGGATTGGAAGAAATCAAAAAACAGAAAAAAGTTCATCAGGATTTACTGAAGAAAAAAGAAGAGTTCATCACACAGTCAGAACAACATGCAAAAGAATTTCAGAAATTACAGATCAGTCTTGAAAAGAGGAAGAGCCAGCTGGAAAGTATTCAGGAACAGCTGCAGAATCAATTGGACGAACCTGTACTGACATGGATCCATGAAGAAGATATAAGACAGAGAATGAAAACTGATCCGGAACTGTCACAGGATTACAGCGGTGAAATAGTGTATCAAAAGGAAATCTGTAATGTATCACAGGCTTTGCTGCAGGGAAAGAGAGCAGCAGAATGGCTGAAACAGCAGCAAAATATTCTGGGACAGAAACAAAAGGATCTGACAGCACTTCTGGAACAGAGAAAACTTCTGGAGATGCAGATTGGTAAGACTCAGACAGAACTCACAACGATCACAGACCAGATCAATCAGAATCAGCAGCAGACAGCAGCAGAGAAATCCAGATATGAGCAGCTGCAGAAGCAGAGAGAGAATATGGAAAAAGAGCTGGGTGAAAGGACAAAGGAAGAAATCCTGTCTCAGATCCAGATTAAGACTGAGGAACAAAAGAAGCTTGAAATACATTATAAAACAGTAACAGAAGCGAGAGAAGTATTAGAAAAGAGAATGACAGAACTGGATTCGGTAATTGCATCTCTGACAGAACAGTTAAAAGAATCCATAAGTATTTCAGCTGAGGAACTGAATGCTCAGAAAGAAAACTTTGCACAGCAAAAGAAATCACTTTCAGAAAATCGTGATGAAATCCATGCCCGCCTGGAAATCAACAGTGACATGTATGAAAAAATCCGCAGACAGCAGACAGAACTTCTGAAAACGGAAACCCGCTGGAAGTGGATGAAATCTCTCTCAGACACTGCCAATGGTACGATCACGGGTAAGGCAAGGATCATGTTGGAAACTTACATCCAGATGCAGTATTTTGACCGCATTCTTGCGCGTGCCAATATCCGTCTGATGACCATGAGCAGCGGTCAATATGAGTTAGTTCGCAGGAAAGAAAACAAGAGCAGGGTAGGGAAAACCGGTCTGGAACTGGATGTAGTAGATCATTACAATGGAACTGTTCGAAGTGTCAAGACCTTATCAGGTGGAGAAACATTTCAGGCATCCCTGTCTCTGGCACTGGGACTTTCTGATGAAATTCAGTCAAGCTCCGGTGGAATCCAGCTTGATACCATGTTTGTGGATGAAGGTTTCGGATCTTTGGATGAAGATGCCCTTGATCAGGCAATCCGCGCATTGAAGGATCTCAGTCAGGGAAGCAGACTGGTGGGGATTGTTTCCCATGTAGCAGAGCTGAAAGAACGTATTGATAAGAAGATCATAGTAACAAAGAAACGGACAGAAGATGGAGTTGGAAGTACGATCTGTATAGAAGGTTGAGATTTTATGGTCAAGCGGATAAAATTATCCGCTTCGCTATGCGGCGCTACATCGAATAACTGTTTCACAGTGTATCAGAAGGAGTTGTCACTCCTCCTGATACAAGCAAGTCCCTACCCATTGCTTATTGTTTTTTGCAACCGACCTCGGGGACTTACTTGATTTCGGTTAAAAAAGGCAGTTACTAAAAAAGTTATACAAAATTAACTTGACAGAATACCAGAGATAGTATATATTAAGTTATGAAGTTAGACATAAATAACTCAAACTGCTGAACGATCTGTTGAAGGTCTTTTTACAGCAGTAATTCAAGCTTTGCAGCAAACAAAAGCAATAAAATGTTTCGTAAAGCTTTATTTTTTGATAGATAGTTAGCGTTGTCTAACTAATATTCTGCCATTGAGAAAGGAATCATAACATGCTGGAGAAATCTGTGATCGAACATTGTTCACCTACATTAGCATCTATTAAAACCGGAAATCTTTTTACATATAAATATGAATCTGAGGAAGAATTATGGGAAAGCGTGGAAGGCTTTAATGAATGTGTAAGAGAAAAAGGCGTTTCCCTCACAGTACTTCGCAGGAGTGAGAAAAAGGCGCTGATTTATGTCTGCCGGCTCTCAAGCCTTGAAAGAGATCTGAAGAAACCTGGTGTTGCGAATTTCATAAAGAAGTATGGGTATGAGAGTACAGATCCTGCATATGCACTTGAGAGACTGAGAAGCCGCCTGGCCCAGAGAGAAGATTTTCCTCATGAAATCGGATTATTTCTGGGATATCCGCTGGGAGATGTGATCGGATTTATCAAGAATGCAGGGCAGAACTGCAAATGTGTAGGTTGTTGGAAGGTTTACTGCAATGAATGTGAGGCAATAAAGGCTTTTGCCAGATTTAAGAAATGTACCAGCGTGTATGTACGTCTCTGGAATCAGGGAAGAAGTGTACGTCAGCTGACGGTGGCAGCGTAAGGAAGAAGCTATATACAGTAATATAGCAGGGATGGATAGTTCGTTTAAGAATCAGTATAATAGAAAAGCCGTATGACTTTTTATTATAATATAAATCATGGCTTTGCGGCAAAGAAAAAGGCAGAGCAAATTTAAGGAGGATTTTAATCATGAGTAAAGTAGCAGTTGTATATTGGAGCAGCACAGGAAACACAGAAGCAATGGCAAACGCAGTTGCAGACGGAATCAGGGAAAAAGGCGGCGAAGCTGTTCTTCATACCTGTGAGGATTTTGACGGTTCTAAAGTTGCTGAATATGATGCAATCGCTTTCGGATGCCCTGCAATGGGAGATGAAGTTCTCGAAGATACAGAATTCGAGCCAATGTTTGACGGATGCAAAGATGCCCTGAAAGGCAAGAACATCGCTCTGTTTGGTTCTTATGGATGGGGAGACGGCGAATGGATGCGTAACTGGGAAGAGTCCTGTAAAGAAGCAGGTGCAAATCTTGTATGCGACAGCGTGATCTGCCAGGAAGAGCCAGATGATGAAGCTACAGATGCTTGCAAAGCTTTAGGTGCTGCATTAGTATAATAGAATAAGTAAGAATTGTTTTAGGGACTGCCAGTGTACAAATGGGCAGTCCTTTTTATTTTTGTTTGGAAATATTTTAGGAAAATAAGCGGGAATCCTCGGTAATTCAGTTACCGAGCCTGCAAATAAAAAGTCAATAGCAAATTGATGATTTCAGGCAAAAATTTTTGC
>NZ_JAJCGT010000072.1:0-6926 GCF_020553185.1 Blautia sp. MSK18_10
CATGGGTAGTTGGAATGCATGCATTCAACAGAACATCCGAAGACGGAAAGAAAGTATTCAGCCCATGGTCAAATCTGAAAAAGGCTACTGTTAAGTAATCCTTTGGGTAAAGAAATATATAAATAAAGAAAAACTATTGCTAGACTCTTAAATGAGTCAAATACGGTACTTCCCCTAGATGAGGGGATCTAATAAACTAGAATCTAGGGGAGAAACTGTATTTATACGGCAATAGTTTTTCTTTTTTGGATTAATAATAAACGACCTAAAAGCAATAAAGAAAATCATTTCTTATTAGCTGTAAGTGATTATTCCGGGGGCTTCTGAGCCATCTGACCGGACTTTGAGAGCCACCATTCCAGAGAATGAGAGCCAGCCAAATTTTCTGATTTTGATTTAATAATAGTATCTGTCAGAAAAGCACTTATAAAGGCTGCTAACGCCCCGCTAATGCGGCTTCGGCCTTGACAAGCACTGTTCTGCCAAATAACCAATAATCAAGCAAAATCATAGTGGCTTTATGACTCCGGAAGGCTGGCTCTAAGATGATCGGACAGGCGGCTCTGCCGCACCGTAATATTCACTGTAAGGGATATTAATTATAAATATATTATAGTAGCGAAGTGATTAACGTGGTAGGCGAAAAGCTGTAATTAAATAGATACAAATTGACAGTACTTATATATCAAATATGGAAATAGAACCCCAGAGAACCTGGGAGAAAGGAATTAATCTAATCACTATTTAATGATGATTGGATTATACAAATTTATAATGGATTTAAAAAAATTAAAAGCTGAAGCTGAGTTTAATGCAAATTTAGTAACAGAAATAAACGCTTTAAGAAAAAAAGCACTTTCTAAATTTGATCATCTTTTTTCTTTAATAAATACGTATGATAATTTATGGAATACGAAATTTAAGAATTCTTATAGAAAACTTATTCAAGAATTTAAAACCTATATGAAAAAAAATGAATTTCAGTTATTTGATAAAAATATTGAAAGCCAAAATTCTATGTATGCTCAACCCACGGCAAAATACTATGACATGACTATATCATTAAAAGTAGAAGAAATTACAAAAAAAATATGTTTAACTCGTAATGATAAGTGTATTATAGAATTTAGACTTGATCTTCCTATTAAAGAACAAGATTATAAATATTTTCTGGATAATATAGTTGTTAATGGAAGAAAATTAAGTGATTTTGGAATATATAATAATATTGCTTATCAAGAATTTACAGAATCTTTTACTTCACCAAGCGACTTGAATGAATTAATAGAAATAATTGATAAAAAAATTAATTACGTCCAAAATGCAATAAATAATATACATCTTTATGATTTTTATATTCATACTTCAACAGGTGAAACTTTTGAAAAATTTGAAGATTTTTTTAAGAACCTCAAAGAATAGGCATTAGAGCCTAGAGAAATTGAACGCTCAGAGTCTGGCAGAAACAGGGATACCTTCTCATATAATTGCATTTATTGTAGTGCCAAGTAAGCAGACAAAATAATGCAAAAGATCTGACCACAAAAAAATCTATTTAACTCAAATGGTGCAAATTTCATCATATGGGGTAACCTGCCCATCCAGGACACCGGATATGACTTCAGTAGTGTAATGTTTGTATGGAATCAGAAAATCCGGCAGTTCCCGGTGAAGTATAGTGGTTCAGTTGTCAAGACAAAAATTTAAGCATTTTATAATGAACTGATATATGTAACTGGGTAGGGGAGAAAATCCCCCCTTAGGCTGCATGATTATCCAGTAACAGGATTGGATAATAGCAGGATGAGTAGGGTCTCCCGAGGTAAGACACTAATCTTTCGTTCCACAACCTCTTGATTTACAATTTCGGTTTACGTTTACCATTTGGGCTTCGATTTGTTTCGCAATCTTACCCACCTAATCGCCTGATCAAGTTTCTGTCCGTAGGCTCAAGAACTTTGCTACACCACTTCCTCCATCCATACCGTTACTGATACCGACTTGTGGTTCGCTACACTTGGCGGTAAATACCCGTGACTGGACTTGCCCCAGTAAGATTAGTGCCATGCTCGGCACACAAAAAGAAAACTCCGGTCATTGAGACCGGAGTCTTTCTTTATATCCGCTGAGCAGTTTCTGGCTGGCAATTTCACGCACTAAATCAACACAATCTGTCATAGACGTTGCAAAAGTTGTGTGCTATATTGATTATATAAGAATAATTCTTTCGATGTACCAGACCACTGATTGGTACAATGCAACTCCAACACAAAACCACCATTATTTCCAAGGAGGATTTGAAAAATGAAAAAGAAATTGTTAGCTTTATTACTGGCTTCTTCTATGGCTCTAATGAATGTTGCTCCTGCATATGGTACAGATATTTTTACTGACCCGGATAATGTGGCAAACGAAGATGTAATTTCTGTTCCTGAGGAGCTTGATAACAATGGAGAGTTCAATGACACTGAAGATGAGTTTACTTCGGAACAGACAGATGATGATTTCTTTTCGGATGAAAAGGAAATGCCTTCTGTTCAGGAGGGGGACACGTTGGTTGCAAATGCAGGTCAGGGAATAACAGCTGGTACTTCCACATATTCCTCAAAATCTTCCTTTGGCCGGAGAAAGGCTCTTTCCCAGCTTCAGGGTATGGGAATCAACAGCGGATCTTACAGCTGGAACTGGGCAAATCCTGAATATACTTCTTATTATACAGATGAGACAGGAAATCTTCACATTGTTGCCTGGAAAGATCAGACTTTATACGATGCCACCTGCAATTCCAATCTTAATGTTACCAATGTAACAACAGTAAAGCTTCCGCTTCCATTGTGGGGAGGATTCTATGCTGCACCGGACGGGAACTTTTATGTTGCAGCAGGACAGAAAAATCTGAATGAAGACAACAGCATAACTGCTGTCCGAATCCTTAAATACAGCCGTGCCTGGAAACTGCTTGGTGCAACGGACATTGGCGGCGGATACACAAATATGTTTGAAGGAATCTACATTCCTTTTGATGCTGCTTCCCTGCGCATGACCCAGATCGGTTCTACCCTGATCGTACACACAGGACGGGAAATGTATGGGATGGAAGGGATACATCATCAGAGTAATATCACTTTTGTCATTAACACGCAGGATATGACGCTTATTAATTCAGATATGCCTTATTGTAGCCATTCCTTTAATCAGTTTGTTGTAAATGACGGCTCTCATGTGTATTTTCTGGATCATGGGGATGCTTATTACAGAGGTCTGATCCTGTCCTCCTTCTCCGCATATTCCGGCGGATATATCGCTCAGGATCGTGCGGTAAATATCTTTCCTTTTATGGGAGCTACAGGTGATAATTATACCGGATGCGAGGTAACCGGATTTTCTCTGGCAGGAAATAATCTGATCACAGTAGGCAAGTCTGTTCCCCATGGTTTGGCTGTGAATGGACAGACCGGATATGAAAATCTTAACAAAAATATCTTTATGATAATTACAGATAAGAACAGTATGACTTCCAGATTTATCTGGCTCACTCAGTATTCACCATCAGGAGCAGAAATAACTCTGACAGAACCAAAGCTCATCCCTGTAGGAAATAATCAGTACGCAGTCCTTTTCTCAGAGGAAACCTCCAACCAGAGCGTTCTGCATTATCTCCTTATGGATATGTCCGGAAACGTAAAATTATCCAAGTTATACAAGAATGTAACGATCCAGACGGATTCACAGCCGATCTTATGGGGACGTAATATTGTATGGGTATCTGGAAATTATGATAACGGCAACTATGACAGTTCCCGCACATACCTGTATGAAATCCCCGTAGTGACAACTCCACTTAATGGAATTGCTCTGAACCAGACAAATCTGACAATTGACGAAGGAAATACACAAAAACTCACACCTTCCTTTACACCATCTAACTCTGATGATGTAAAAGATGTGGTCTGGACAAGCAGTAATCCTGGGGTTGCGTCTGTCTCAGAGGATGGAACCATTCAGGGGAACGGTTATGGTCAGGCAGTAATCACTGCTTCTGCCGGAGATTTTCAGACCCAGTGTCAGGTGACGGTAAAGGTATCTGAGAACAACACACCACTGACAAAACCTGTGCTGAAACTTTCCCAGAAAGCTGCGGATCAAATACATTTAACCTGGAAAAAGATTCCGGGTGCCAAAGGATACCAGATTTACTGCAAGACAGATTCCCGGTCTTCTTATAAGCGGATAAAAACTCTGAAAACAGGATCCCTCAGTTTTGATGCAGCTGTAGTACCGGGAGTAACCTATTCATTTAAAGTCCGTGCTTATGGAACCAACGCAAGTGGAAAAAACAAATATTCTAAATTTTCAGCGGTGAAATCAAGAAAAGCTGCTGTCCCGGCTCCATCTAAGGTTTCATGTAAAATGAGTAACGGTGGTACAGAGGTTTCCTGGACAAAAGTAGCCGGTGCTTCCGGATATGTGATTTACCGCAATGGTTCCGCTGCCAAAACAGTGAAGTCCTCTGTCTCAACCTGGAAAGACACAAAAGCTTATGATTCCCAGACAGGCATGTACTGGGTTTATAACTATTATGTAAAAGCTTTTAAGACAGTAAATGGTAAGCGAATATACAGTAAGCCCACAAAAACGATAAATCTTTACTCGTAAATTATAAAACTACAAAAAGCACTATCACTTTGGTAAATAAAGTATAAAACAGGGCAGTCTCATCGGCAAAATTTTTGCCGGGAGGCTGCCCTGAGTATTTGTCTTATTTCACTTCTACTAATTCAATCTTAAAGTTAAGTTCTTTTCCAGCCATTTCGTGGTTTGCATCAAATGTGATATTTTTCTCATCTTTAGCTGTTACTTTAACAGGGAATGGCTGACCGAACTGGTTTGACAGGTATACCTGCTGGCCAACTGTCAGGTCTTCGGAACCTGGGAGCTGGGCGATTTCCATAGTGAAGATAGCGTTTGGATCTGCCATACCGTATGCTTCTTCAGGCATAAGGTGAACATCAATGATCTGACCAACTTCCATGTCAGCTACAGCAGCATCAAACCCTCTGATCATCTGGCCTGCACCGCAGATGAATTCCAGCGGTTCGCCACGGTCGTAAGAGGAATCAAACTGTGTTCCGTCATTGAAAGTTCCTCTGTAATGTGTGCGGCAGGTTTTTCCTACATTGCGTCCTGTGAGCTGTGGCTGTGATCCGCCACATCCACCGCATCCGCCACCACAGCTGTCTCCACAGGAGTGTCCCTCCTCATGGCTACCACAGGAATGCCCTTCTTCATGATGGTGATGGTCGCAGTTGGCTCCGGAAGACACTAATTCGCCTTTTAAATAGCTTTCAACTGCCTGATCAGTATTTCCCTGGGCTCCGGCGCATAATTCGATTCCTGCCTCTGTGAGAGCTGTCTGAGCACCACCGCCGATACCACCGCAGATCAGAACATTTACACCCTGCTCAGCAAGCAGACCTGCAAGTGCACCATGTCCTGTACCGTTAGAACCGATCACTTCACTGGAAACTACTTTGTTGTCTTCCACTTCATAAACTTTAAAAGACTCTGTTTTTCCAAAATGCTGAAAAATCTCTCCATTATCATATGTTACTGCAATTTTCATTTGAAAAATCCTCCAAATTATTTTTTATACCCATTCAGTCCAGTATAAACTGTCTGCGACACAAAAGCAAGGCTATTTGATCAGGTAATTCTCAATTCCATTTGCAATTCCCCGTACCATTTTTTTCTGATAAGAACTCTGTTGCATACGGCGGTCTTCGGAAGGATTACTCATATATCCCATCTCGATAATCGTTGTCGGAACTTTGCTCCAGTTATTTCCGGTCATAGAGTCTGTTTCCCAGACGTATTCTTTTCTGCATCCTGTAGCTGACACATATGCATTGAGCACAGCCTCAGAAAGAGCTTTGTTTTTTCTGTACATAGATGAAATATAAGGACTGTTTCTGGTTGTACAGATAGTCAGTGCTCCACTGATAGAGGAATTATCACTTCCATTGGCATGGATACGGATATACGCATCCGCGTTTGCCTTATTTGCCACTTTTGCGCGGTCAATACAGCTGAGAGCTACTTTACTGTTGGTTCGGGTCATTATTACCTTAAAACCTCTTTTCTGAAGAAGGGTTCTTAGCTGAAGACCAATGCTCAGGTTGAGCTTATATTCCTCCACACCTGTAGCAACACCCTGGGTTCCGGACGTATCTTTCTCTTTCAGCTGGCTGGAATCAGGCCCAAGAGGTTCATAGCCACCGGCAACAACAGCAGAATGCCCCGGATCCAGTACAATAACAGGAGTCCAGACACCTTTACTGTTGATCTTTCGTCTATTTACAGTCTGATTGATACGCATTCTTCCAGTCTGTTTGCCAAAATATCTGAAACGATTATGAATACGGTGCCATCCTGTAAGCATGGTACCGTCTGCTGCAAAACAGTAATAATACTTGCCGATTTTGTGCAGGTCTGTCAGCTTTTTGCCATTCTTATAATAGTATTTTTTTCCACCGAAGGTTTTCCATCCGGTGAAAGTACTGCTGACAGATGCTGCCTGGACATCTGTAAAATTTACAGAAGGTAAGGCTGTGACCAGGAGAAGAATGCACAAGAGCCAGATAAAACATGATTTTCTTTTCTTCATACGTGACTTCCTTTCATATAGAGATGTTTTGAGTAATGGTTTTCTGTATGTTGATTATATCATGTAATTGTCTGGGAGTGTGGAAAAAAGTTCCTAAAAAGAAAGACTCCGGTCGCAATGACCGGGCCTTCTTTTTAGGAATCTGTATTAATTACCCAAATGGATTATTTAACAGTAGCCTTTTTCAGGTTTGACCATGGGCTGAAGACTTTCTTTCCGTCTTCGGATGTTCTGTTGAATGCATGCATTCCAACTACCCATG
>NZ_JAJCGT010000073.1:0-6104 GCF_020553185.1 Blautia sp. MSK18_10
ATACCCCCATATAGGACTTTTATATTTCATTGTCCTATATGAGGGTAGCATATCAGGTGTAAAGGGTGTCTTTTTAGTGCTATTTTATTGTCATATCAAGGCTCATTCAATTGTGGTAAATTCGTGGTAAATTAAATAATTTTCTATACTTCAAAGTGCTTGAAAGTATAGTGTTTATGCGGATAATCGCAAATTAGATATAAAATTTCTAAAGAATTTATAAACAAAACAAGGTGAATAATCTGGGCAAGCATAACAGAGAATGATCATTCTGATTCATATGGAAGAGAATGTCTTACAGAACTTACTAAAGCATTGGAAGATTATAGGGATGATTTGGTTGTGATTGTAGCTGGGTACACAGAACCAATGAAAAAATTTTTTGACTCAAATCCAGGATTAAAATCAAGGTTTAATACATTTATTGAGTTTGAGGATTATTCTGTTGACGAATTAGATGATATATTGGTTGGTATGTGTGTCAACAATGATTATGAATTGAGTGAAGATGCAAAAGCGTGTGCGCACTCTTATCTTAATAATAAGGTCGAAACGAAAGAAGATAATTTTGCAAATGGTAGAATGGTTAGAAATTTATATGAGGATTTGGTAATGAATCATGCAAGGAGAGTCTTTAATATTAATGCTCCTAGTAAGGCTGATTTAAAAACTATTCTTGATGTGGATTTTAAATTTGATTCTGATGTGAAGACAGATTAATTACGAGGATGTCATATATATAATTATAATATAGCGAAAAGAAGGTGGTTGGCTATTATGATAGTTGCATTTATGGATTTGTTAGGATTTTCTAATTTGCTAAGAAATAATATGGAAGTGGCTATTGATAATTTAAATACATTTAACAATGTGATAAAAACAAGAGTTATTGATAATAAATGCCATCCAATAGAAGAATACAGAGAGAATTATCCTAACGATGTAAAGTTTCAGCAATTTGTGGAAAAATCATCTGTAACCTCATTTGAGCAAATGATAAGTTTTAGTGATTCTTTAGTTTTGGGTGGTACTGACTGCAATATGTTTATTAAGCAATTAATGAATTTTGTTGCAACGGTATATATTGAGTATTCAGAACCATTTCAAAAGAATTTTTCAGATATTAATCAAGTTACTACATATAAAGTTGCTGAAGGATGTGGTAGTGGAAGCATTCAGTATCATAAAGCATTTCCTATATTATTTAGAGGCGGACTATCAGTTGGTAACGATGTTACTTTTTGGGACGAGTACTGCATTAATGATTCTGACTTTAAAATATCATCAAGAAATGTTATGGGATTGACATATTTAAATGCAGTTAAACTTGAAAGCGTTGGAAAGGGACCACGATTATTTTGTGATAAATCATTAGTTGATGCTGTAGATGATGAAATCAATAAATATATTAAGTTGGTTGACTCTGAAAAGGAAATATATGAAATAGTATGGACAATAGAGGGGTGTGAAGCTACAGGATGTTGTTCAAGTAATAAATGGAGTAACGTAATAAATCGGATTAATGACAAAATGTTACCAGCTGCAATAAATCTTTATAAATATTATCAAAAAGATAAAGGGCTAGAACCACAATATAAAGAGTTGTTAAATTTGGTATGTGTAGGAATTGTAAAGTATGCGAAAGATGAATGTAACCGCGAGAATGAAGCAATCCATTATATAAATCAAGTTTTTCAGGAGAAACATATCCAAGTAATAGATGGCTCATTATTAGAAGACTTTATAGGATAGAGGAATAAAAAAGGATAAGTGTTATATCAGAGTTGACAATGTAGATAGATGATTGGCTTATAAAGATTTGTGAAGTAGAACCATCTTTTGAAAACTCTATAAATGGTACAGTATAAATAAGAGTACCGGGGTCAGACCCCATAAAAAAATCAGTAAAGTACTCAAATTATGGAGGAATTCATTATGCATCACGATTTAGATATTCACCCAATTCCGGAGAAAGTTCTTTATATCAATGATCTTTCAATTGCAGATACTGCTTTTGGTTACGAGACGAAAAAACAACATCAAAAGGCAATCACTGGTAAAATTCACGCTAATGGAGGCATTCTAGCTGATGATAATGTCCGTATTTACATACCACTGGATTTAAATGCCGACCAGATATTGAGCAGACTGCAACAGATTTATCGAGTTATGGGTAATCCGAATGATATGAATGAAATGGAGTTTTCTTGCGAAGTAGGCAAGATTATCTCACAACTTGAAATATATGATCAGGTGTGGGTGGCACGAGATCTAAAAAATGCGGTAAGAATTGAAGAACGTATTCATAGCACCAAAGGAATAGAACTGACAAAAAAGATCATCAATGTTTTGATGGAAGATGAAGGTTGTGCAGAGTGTTTTCCATATGATGTTGTAGATGAGTTAAAGGCGGAATTTGGAATATAATGTAAAATGTTTCACATGCCGATATTGCAGACGAATTAGGTGAATGGGAAGTGGGTGACTTATTATAGAACGAATGATCCTGCTTTAGTAGGGTGGCCGTGGTAAATAATTGAATTGCCTGTTTCTTGACATGTGGATATGAGGCAGGTGTAATGAAGTTTTTTTGATTTATATCAGGAAGAAGGGCGCATATGAGGATATTTATTGCAAGTTCCGGAGAACGCTTAAATATGGCAATTGAGGTTGGAAGTTGGCTGGAAAGTATGAATGTAGAGCCTGTATTGTGGAATGAACCGGAGGTTTTTCCTCTGGGTGTTTATACATGGGATGCTCTTATAGACTTGAGTAAGAATGTAGATGCAGCAGTATTTATATTTGGAGAAGATGATAAAATTTGGTTCAGAGGGGAAGGCACAATGACAGTACGTGATAATGTACTGTTGGAATATGGATTGTTTTCAGGAAAACTGTCAAAGGTTAATACTATTTTTCTATGCGAGGGCAGACCAAAACTTGCGAGTGATCTCGAGGGAATCACATGGGGAGATGTAGGAAAGAAAAACAGCGCAAAAATTAAGCTGAAAAATTGGATAAATTCTATCCGGACAAACAACCAGAAAAAAGTCGAAGGATTTAAGATTACGGACTTAAATGATGCGTTTCAGATAACTTTGAAAAACCAAAAGATTAAAAAATTAAGAATCTTTGCAATTTCAACATTTAAATCCGTACAGATGTTTCGGTTAATAAACGATATTTCTATTAACCATGCAGAAATTTTGCTTCGAGAATATGATAATAAGAATGATGAATATTACGATCAATCAATGGAAGGTGCTATTGATAATGCAATTCTGAATTGGAAACATATGATTGAAAATGACCATAAAATTAACAAGCTTGATATTTTTCGTTTTAATTATCATCCGGATGAAGGGTATTACATTTTTGATGACAAATATCTGATATTAGGAAATTTAAAATATGAAATGGAGAAGAAAGAGTATACTTTTAGCAAAAATGTAATGCTTATTGATAACCAGACAGAGACTGGGCGTACATGGATCAAGGAGTACATTGAGCGATTTGAAGATACAAAAAAGAATTATGAGACATCAGTTATGCAATATTGTGACACTGAATCTTAATACAACATGCAATTTACATTGTAAATGGTGTTATAATCAGGAAAAACAACACAAGTTATTAAAGTTTGAGCTGTTTGTAAAGTTTTATGATGATATCATTAAAAATAATGTGACATCGATGACTTTGATTGGTGGAGAACCGACAATACATCCACAGTTTGTGGAGATATTAAGAAAATTAGAAAAGCAGGAAGTTCACTTATTTACTAATGCAATCAGATTTTCAGAGAAAAAATTCTGCGAAGATGTGTGCAAGCAAAAAAATTTAAAAGATATTACAATATCTATAAAGGGATTTAATGAAAAATCATTTAAGGAATTTTCGGATGAGATATCATTTGTTGAATTTTGCAGTGCAATCGAAAATTTGAACGAAAAAGGGACATTTATCAGAGTTAATTATAATTGTACCGAAAACTTAAGTCAGTCTATGGTATCCGATTTTGTGTATTTTCTGAGATATTATGGGTTACATGAGATTGTTTTACATGATATCAGACCATATATTACAGAATCTGGTGAACTTATAAAGAAACATTCTATGGAGCCGTTACAGCTTATAGCACAGGAACTGGAGAAAGCAGGAATTGTTCCTTATATACGTTTAAACCAGCCGTTTTGTCGTTACAATCCGACCTTTTTGAAACAATTTTTGGATTCAAAAAGAGTAATGGCTACATGTGCTGTGAAGAAACAACAGGGAATTTTTGTCGATCCTGATTTAAATATTATTTTGTGCAATGAATTACGACACATAATAATGGGAGGTTACCAGAGGGACTTTTGGGATTACAAGAGCATGCTCGATGTTTATAACAAGCAGGATACCGTTAGGCTGTATAATAAGCTGGAAGGATGCCCTATGAAGAAATGCGTAAAATGTGATATGTGGGAAAAGTGTGGCGGTAGCTGCATATTGCATTGGTTATAAAAATAATCTGTCAAGGGAGAAACGAAAGTGAAACGAGAATTAAAGGGAAAAATAGAAAAATTAGTTGTTTACGAAACGGAAAGAGAATATCAGGGAACTTTTATAGACAGCAATTTCGTATCGGGAGACTGTGGTGCAGGTGGTCCGGGGAGAGTGAAAGAAAAGAGTAAAGGGTCCAAACTGCTGTATTGTGGAGACTGTGGCCCTACCAGTCATTAGAAATGAGTTCTCGATAGACAGCTGCAGATAGACTTGCTTTACGGAAAAATGGTGCATGCAGCCTGAGTAATAATCTTAGTGAAAATTTCTTTATGGGGTGTGACCCCATAAAGAATTTCGTAGACGGGAAGTGGACAGTTATTATGTTTGGAGTTAAGATATGAATACGACAGTCAATACCTTAGCTTGTAAGAATCAAGTGGTGGAACAAGACACCAGATTTATTATATACAGTATGTGGTAGAAATGATTTTATGACTAATGAGATTATTGAAACAGTAAAAAGTTGTTTAACACTTTTGATAGCAATTTTATGTTTGATTTTTTCAAAATCTAGATTTAAAGAAAATAAAAGATATGCAGTTAAATATGAAAATAGTAGTATTTTACTAATTTTACGATTAATATTGACTTATTTATTGAAAATTATTAGTATTATAATACTTATTGGAATTTGCACGAATAAGTTGGACGTTTTTATTGCATTTTATGTTTTTACTCCAATGTTGATTTGCTTACAGTTAATATTTTTTTATACGAATGATACCAAGGCTATGTTTACATTAGTTAAAGGTTTTTACTATTTAGGGTTGAGTATTATTTCATTAATTCAATTTTTATGTGAAAATCAGAATGTGGCTGAACTTGCATTAGGATTTACATTGGCATTGGCAATATTTGAAAGTATAGCTGCGATATCTGAAGGCATTATGAAATTACAAAAAAAGTAATACCAGGGTCAGACCCCAGGGTATACGTAATATCGGGGTCACCCCCATAAAGAATAGTTTATAACGAAAAAGAAGTACCGGGGTCAGACCCCATAAAGAAAAAATAAACATTTCTAAAGAATGTATAAACAAAACAAGGCGTTGTTGACTCCTTAAATTAGCATGATATTGATCTACTTACCAGTCTCTGAAATGATCTGTATACTGTCATTAGTTTACGGAAAGAAAAAGGTTTCAGAGCACCTTCCGTGATAAGTTGGTTCGTAAGTGCTTACGGTAATGTGTTGGATAATCTTTATTTTTGGCATTTAAATATGTAATTGCAACTAAACATTGATTCAGTATTTACAGGAAGAAGAAAATAAATGAATATACTTGTTGTAGGGAATGGTTTTGATTTAGCACATGGATTGAAGACTTCTTATGCAGATTTTTTGCATGTCATTAATGTATTTTCAGATATAGAAGAAATCGATCTTATGAATAGACCAGATTTATTTTGGAATGAGATTAAAAGTGATAAAATTATAAGAGAGTATGTAATTACTAAAACAAGAGAAAGCTCAGAGAATTCAAACTCTGGGCTTTTTCTAGTGTGCCGAGCATGGCACTAATCTTACTGGTGAAAGTCCAGTCACGGGTATTTAC
>NZ_JAJCGT010000074.1:0-6076 GCF_020553185.1 Blautia sp. MSK18_10
GATTTGCCATAAGTCCTGCACAGGAAGCATCTGCCTTTACAGAAAGCACAGCCGGGAAATCGAAAGCTCCGTTTCTTCCGAGATGGAAACCGAAATCATTCTGATTTGTGGATATCAGGCTGTATAATGCTGCCGGAATATATTCTTCTGTATTTGTAACAGAAAGATCTATATCCGCAGGTGTTTCTGCTGTAATGGAAGTACCGTTGATCTTCCAGATGAAACCATTCTCCATATCGAGATTCAGGGAAATATCTTTGCCTTTTATTTCGGATAAAACAGTGGCAGGAAGTACCTTGGCACCATTCAGGGTAATGGAAATGGTATCTTTTTCTTTGGAAGTCTTGATCAGACCGTTGACAGCATCCCAGCCTTTCTTCTGGAAACTTCCCTCAATATAAGGTTCCCCGTCACCAAGTTTTCCGAGGTTTTTTGTATCCTGATGTTTGCATCGTTTACAGGTGTAAGTTATGATTCCGTCGGTTTCGGCAGTTGGTTCTGTAGTGATAACACCGTTATCATAGTCATGGCCGTATGCGGAAATCGTGGAGCCGTAATAGATGGTTCTCTCGCAGTCGTTACAATAGGTATCTCCGCTGTAACCGTTGGAAGTACAGGATGGAGAGGAGTAGTAGCATCCCACGGTATTTTTGTGTTCACATTCCTTTCTGATGATTGTGTAAGTGAAAGTTTCTTTTTCGTAATTTCCCTTATCACTGCCATTGTAAATTGCGGTAGCAGAATTATTTCCAACCTGTAAATCATTATTTGCATCGTTTGCCTGCCAATTCCAGTTTTGAGGAAGAGAATTAGGATCAATATCTTTTACTTTCTTACAGGACCATGGAACGGAGATTGTGTCTATTGATGGAAAATTTGGTGTTGAGGTTGCTCGCTTGATGATTGCTTGATATTCTTGTGAAGTCCAGGTATCATCATTGGAATTGGAATTGAAATTGGATATCCGTATAAAAATTTTAGTATTTTCTGCTTCCCTTACCGTACTTACAGTAGGAATATTATCGTTAGAATTCAAAATATACCATGTTTGTCCATTATCAACACTGTATTCAATAATACTATTTGGTGGAATTGTACTTTCTTCAATACTGATAACTGGATGAGGATTTCCATCATACTCATCTTTATATGTAGTAATTGTAGGGGTAAGATTAATAGCAAATTTCCAATTGTCGTTTGTTAAATAACCAGAATATGCATTGTAAAAATCGCCCTCTTCTACAGCAGTAATCTTTACAATATAAGTACCAACATCTTTAGGCTCGTTTATCTCGGCTTGCAAATTATCTTCCTTGAAATATTTTACAGTGAAGTTTCCTACACCTTTAATGTTGTTCTTCGTAGTGATGTTAGGAGAGTGTGTGTTTCCATCATAAGTAAACTCAGAACCGTTAAATTCAAAAATATCACTGGTAACATCACGTTTACCTTCACTAAATGTCCCTGAATTTGAATTAAAGATATAACTTTTAGTCTCTTTTTCAACAGTTATAAGATGATCTTCTCCGGTTAGCCATGCATATAGATTTGTATTCGTAGATTCAACCGCTTTATGATTAGATGGTTCCCAGACTTTATTATCTATAGCTACTGATTTAGTTTTTGTATTAGGAATAACGCAGAGATACACTTCAGGGCTTTTAGGGTCGTAGCTACCAGAGCTATCCAAATTCTGGTGAGGAGTGCAACCAACTTGTGCATTTACAGAACCGCCACTAATGGTAATATTATTGCAAGATCCGTAAAGGCCGCCACCAATTCCGGCACCACTCGTGGAACTAGCAGTTACAGAACCACTTTTAATAGTAATATTATTGCAAGATCCGTAATTGCCGCTACCAATTCCGGCACCATGCATAGATTTAGCATTTACGGAACCACTATTAATGGTAATATTATTGCAAGATCCGTGATGGCCGCCACCAATTCCGGCACCATTCATAGATTTAGCATTTACGGAACCACTTTTAATGGTAATATTATCGCAAGATCCCTGATGGCCGCTACCGATTCCAGCACCAAACTTAGATTTAGCATCTACAAAACCACTATTAATGGTAATATTCTTGCAAGATCCGTAATTGCCGCTACCAATTCCGGCACCATACCCACTCCCATCACTACTAGCTTTTAAGATTCCTGTAGTAGTGTCTGAAGCATTGGTTATTATAAGCTGAGCTTCGTTATCTTTCTGTAAACCAGCAGAGCTTTGATTAGTTGTTGTAAGGTTATTTATGCCTGTTAAATAGATAGTAACTGTAGCTTTAACATTATTATTTATTTGCAGTGCCGAACCAGCAGATGTTTTGATATTTACGTTATCAAGATAAATGTTGATGTTGTCTTGCTCTGAAGTATTCGTTCCATCAACCACAATTCTATTTGACGTTTCCGGACTTTTCTTGCATGTGAATTTGTAATCTTCTGCTATATTTATGGTATAAACTCCGTCCGTAACATTAGCATCCTCAGTTAAATCAATTACTCCATTTTGTGCATTTTCCGTAGCAGCCATTGCCTCATCGGGGGTATCGTTAAATTCAGGAGCCTCCTCCGAACTGAATACAAACAAGTCCTCATTTGTCTCTCCTGCTGCTTCCTGCTCCTCATTGGTAAAAATCTCTGGAGTATCTTCCTCAGACACTACATCCGGATTTCCTGAAGTAAATTCCCCCGCAAATATGGTCTGGGGGGGCATATTGGTGGAACACAGTGCAAGCGCCAGAATCCCGGCTAATAACTTTTTCTTCATACGTTCACCTCTCCTTTCTTTATACATGATCTTCTGCGTCTTGACTCTTTTGTTCTCTTTTTCTGAATTTGATACATAATGCGGTAATCACAACTGCCACAGTAAAGGAAATGACAGCCACCAACACATAGCCGCCTGCGCCCTCATGCAGCAGAATTGTGCCGTACATTCCCGTGGCGTTTATTGGCCGGCTTTGCATGATCCCCATTGCCCCCACAAGGGACAGGAACAGCACAGGGCACACAGAACGGACAGACGGCAGACTGTGCGCCGCTCCTGGCGGCAGTGGTATTCATGCATTCGCTTTTTTACCAATTCGATACTCTTTTCTGTATCGTACATGCCTCCAACCTCCTTCCCCAAAAACAGTGTTAAAAGTCTTTCACTTATATAGGTACAAAAAAAGCGAAAAACTCTCACCCGAAAATCAAATTTTTCAAAAAAAATTTGAGAGCTGCCGAAACAGCTCCCAAAAGAGAAAAAAACAGGTTATATTATTGTATCGAACTGCGGAAGATCAAACCAGCAATAGGGAGCGGAAATGGAATAGCCTACCCACTGCTTGTTGCTTTTTGCAATTGAAGCAGGGGACTTACTTGATTCGGTTAAATATCGAAAAATGCTACCATATAGAGAGGTAATGTAATGATACCCTCTTAAAATTCGGTTTGTTTCCAATCATAAAAAATGGCGAAGTGCTTATCGTAACACTCCGCCGAAGGCCTAACCGGTTTGAGCAAAAAAGCTTGGGTAGGTCTGCTTTACTATTTTATGCCTTCCTGCTGCATTTATACACTTAAGTGTGCCTTCCAATCCGCCGGAAGATTCATTGCTGTAAGACTGACTACATCAATATTATTTTGAATCAGCTTATCGAAAGCAGCTACAAATGTCACCCACTCCTCATCGGATGAGCGCAGATACTTCATCGCCAGTAAGATTTGATACAAACCATTATGTGCTGGCGATGGCACAACCTTATCTACATCCAGAATTTCCGGTGTCGTATGTATTGTGCGATTATAAATTCTGGAATTATGAGCACACATATTGCGCAATACTGAAACGCTCTGTATCCATGAAGCAAGCATTTTCTGTGATGGTTTTACCAAATTTCCTTTTTTTGATTTATACTGGTAGTTTAACGCCAAGATAGAATATGAACTTCCAGTGCCTGTTTTCAAATTCTTAATTATCTTCGATAGCGTACCAAATGAAAGAACTTCAACAGCTGCCCATACAGGCACCTCTCCATCATGATTATCAAAATTATGTTTTATAAACACATCATTAGATCGAGCAATTTCTGATGCTACAGTAGACATATTCTGCCAATATCGTTTTTTCTCTTTGAAAATTGATGAATCTTGCAAAACAAGTGGTTCTCCGTGCACAAGTAATGATTCCACCAATCGCACTCTCAAAGCAACCTCAATCTTAGAAATCATTGAAAAAATCAAAGCAGATAATTCCTGATCAAATTGATACAATTTTATAATATCTTTAAACTTTGTTCCCGCAACATACTTCTTTGTAGTATTATCATATAAATGAAACGAGTAGCCTCTCAAACGATAAAACCCAATTGTCTTTAATACCTTCTCTACATCTTCATAAGATGTAATCTCCATTCCTGCATCTACATAAGATTGCACTTGTTGTTCTATTGTTAATATTTGTTTTGGATATTGATACATAAAACACCCCATAAATGAAAAAGTCCCACCGGGTTGCGCATGAAAAATCAGAGGCGTGGTGGGTTCTGTTAATATTATTATACAGTTTCCGATGTTACTGTCAAGCTTTCTTTTGTAAAAATCGGCAACTTTCCATTGTTTTTTTGAGATTATGCCTATTTTGACATGGGGTATCCCAATGTCAGGTCTCTGCAGATAATAATGATGATACACCTGTCAAATATTCATAGTTACTGATATACGTACCTATTATATAATATGAATTCCTGCGGTTCCTATTTTCTCATACTCTTTACATTTTATTTTTTGTTGGCATCAGAACAAATTCCAGCTTTAATTGCATCCCTAATCCCTGTGCAAGTTTTTTCACTATACTCAGGCTGGGATTTCTTGTTCCGTTCATAATCTGCTTTATACTTCTTTGCCAGTTCTTTTTCTGCCTTTGGTGTCTTCTGCGATTTTTTTATAAATCCATTGGTCAGTACTGCCTTCTTGCCCGCCTCATAGCAAGCTCCATCTCATATATATTTGTTTCATTGTAGAGTTTTTCTTTTTGCCCGCCAAGCTTGATCGTCCGCAAATAAGATAACCGGGTATTTTGCGTATTTTTAATATAACTAGATTTTATATAGCAATTCTCGGGGTTCACAGTCGTATAAAGCAAAGAATCGTTTTCAAGGATCTCCAATGGGCGTAAGTTATGTGATGTAAAAATCAATTGTCCCTTAGCTTTATCCTGCATAACTTCCAGGCATTCTCCCAGTAAATACTCATAAATACCAGAATCCAGCTCGTCTATCACAAGGCAATAAGACTCCCTGTTATAGCAGGCAAGTGAATTACTGCAAATAGAAATCAGCTTTTTTATTCCTGCGGATTCATATAATAAACTTTAAAGAAAAAGGGAATATGGCAAAAACAGGATTGAGCAGAATAAACTCAATCCTGTTTTTGATGTTAAATATTATAATCCTATGATTTCCTAATATCTCAATATTTCTTATTTCTTTTGCAGAAAACAGAATCAGAACAATCTTTACAGTAGAAATATTTGTAAGAAACAGAAGCTATTTCTTTGTCTTGAATTTCTTCATTGTGGAGTATGGACTGTAAGCTCTGGATTTGTCTTTGGAGGTTTGGTTCCATGCCCGTATGGTCACATACCAGGTGCCTTTCTTTACGTTTGTAAAGGTTACAGTTACGGTGTTTTTGCCTTCTGTACGTTTCAGATATTTCTTAACCGGATATTTCTCACCTGCGGAGGTTTTGTATTTGTTTCCGAGCAGGATTTCATAACCTGTGGCATTTTTGCATTTTGTGTAAGTAACAGTCACAGTGTTTCCTTTTACAGTGATATTCTTGATCTTTGGCTGTTGTGGTGTAACAACAGTGATCTTGATCTTCTTGATCTTTGTCCAGGAACCATAGACCTTATTGCCCTGTTCATCCAGAACCCAGCTTCGGGCCGCTACATACCAGGTACCCTTTGCCAGATATCTGAAAGATGCCTGTGGCTTGCCAGTTGAGGAAACTTTTTTGCTGAACTTTCCTGTCTGGAGCATATTTGATTTCTTACTGATCACGAAGTCATAACCCTGAGCACCTG
>NZ_JAJCGT010000075.1:0-5673 GCF_020553185.1 Blautia sp. MSK18_10
AGATATCTAATCCTTTTAGGAATAAATATCTTCTGCTTTTAAGTTAATGACATTGCGTAAATACAGGGTTTTTGAACGAAAAATTCGAGAAAAATAAAAAAATTGAAATTTTTTTAAAAAAGTACTTGCATTTTAGAAAAAGATGGTGTATATTAAATGAGTCGACAGCGAAGAGCGAACGACAGACAAGTAAATGGCCAGTTGGTCAAGGGGTTAAGACGTCGCCCTCTCACGGCGAAAACACGGGTTCGATTCCCGTACTGGCTGCTAAAAAATAGTGAGAATTTAACCAGAGCTTAGGCTCTGGTTATTTTTTTGTCAGGGATTTCTCCTGACATGTTGTATGTCTTCGCAGACAAAAATGATTCACGAACCTGGAGCTTTCATCTGACAATAGAGGAGTAATACTTGGAAAGGAAGAACGATATGGTCACTGATGAAGAACTTTATGGGCAATATCTGTGCGGTGATGAGACAGGACTTGAACTATTAATAAAAAAATACGGCGACCCGCTGACCTTATACATCGATGGTTATCTGCATGACGTCCATGAAGCGGAGGATTTAATGATGGAAACCTTTTCCTGGTTGTTTACGAAAAAGCCCCGCATCCGGGATGGATGTTTTAAGGCTTACCTCTATAAAGCAGCACGGCACATGGCTTTGCGCCACAAAAGCAGACGGCGGATTTTCTTCAGTCTTGACGACCTGGCCAGAGAACCGGAGGCACAAACGCTGGTGGAGGAGATCGTCCGCACAAAAGAACGGAATCAGATCCTGCATCTCTGCATGGACGAGTTAAATCCAGATTATAGGGAGGCTCTTTATCTGACCTATTTTGAGGGCATGAGCTATCAACAGGCAGCTAAGGTCATGGGGAAAAGTGTAAAGCAGATCACAAATATGGTGTATCGGGGAAAAGAACGTTTACGCGGATTATTGAAACGGGAGGGTATTGCAAATGCTGAAAAATGAGGAACGGATTGCAGAGATAAAACGGCGTATTGCAAAAAAAGAACAACAGCAGAGAATGCGGCGCAGACGGATTGTCTCTGCTGTCTGTATAGCGGCATGTTTTGCAGTAATCGTTGGGTTTTCATTTGCCATGCCCGGTATTGTCGGACAGATCGAACCCGGTACTTCTTCAGGCTTTGAAACTGCGGCAACAATTTTGGGCGGCAGCACCGCATTGGGATATATGGTGATCGGACTGCTGGCTTTTATCCTCGGCGCGTGCGTGACTATTCTGTGTTTTCGCATCCATCAGCTGAACAAAGAGGAGCAGACGGAGAAACAAAAGGAGGACAATGGGGATGGAGCTGATCAGTAACCTTTTTCAATTCGCTGTTACCCTGTTGGGCTTTTGCATGAGTGGTATTCGGTATCTGAAAGATCGAAAACAGACATATTTCCTGCTGACCTGCTTTTACGGCTGCTTTGCCCTTGGCTCTCTTTACTGGACGCTGTATCTGCTTCTGTTTTCTGAAACACCGCAGGTCTTTTATGTGTCAGAGTTTGGCTGGGTAGCCAGCGTGATTTTCCTTTATCTTCTGCAATACACCCTTTCCTCTGCGGAGGAAAGAGACTTTTCGACACGGAAATCTCTGATAGCTCCTCTGATCGGCATTCCGCTTTGTGCGTTTTACTGCACCTTTGGAGATATTCTTTCCAATCTGCTCTGGTGTGGCATGATGATTGTTGTTTCTTATCATTCTATCCGGGGTCTTGCTTATGCGCAGATACAGACAGGAACAGCGTGTAAGATGCGGTATTTTCACATTGGGGTGCTGTGCTATGTGGCGGTGGAGTATGCTCTTTGGATCTCCGGCTGTCTGTGGCCGGGTTATTCCATTTCCGCTCCCTATTGCTGGCTTGATCTCCTGCTTACAGGCTGCCTGTTTGCACTGCTGCCAGCCACAGGAAAGGCGGTGCAGGTATGACATATATTGAAAACGTATTTCTTTGCATGGCCTCGCCCCTGCTGATCGCTGCTCTGTGTATGGGAAAGCGGCAGAGAAAATTCTTTCTGTTCTGCTTTGCCGGGATGGGTGTCTGTCTACTTTCCGCATACATCAACACCTTTTTCGCTGCACTTTATAAAGCGGACACCTTTGCAGCTACCACAGAGATCGCCCCGGTGGTGGAGGAAGTGATGAAACTTCTGCCATTGCTCTTTTATCTGCTGATATTTGAGCCGAAAAGAGAGCAGATTAAAAATACCGCCGTAGTTATAGCTCTTTCCTTTGCCACATTTGAAAACATCTGCTATCTGATCCAAAACGGAGCCGGACATTTTTCTTTTATTTTCTTCCGTGGTATTGGGACTGGAGCCATGCATGTGATCTGTGGAGCTATTGTCGGCGGTGGTCTTGCATATGTGTGGCAGAGAACATGGCTGAAGATTGCCGGAACCTGCGGTCTGCTGGGCGCAGCAATCACCTTTCATGCAATTTATAATCTTCTGATCGCCTATGGTGGTGCAGCACAGTATATTGCTTATCTGCTGCCTGTACTGATCCTGGCAGCGGGAAAACTGATCTTCCGCAGTTTGATACAATAATATAACCTGTTTTTTCCTCTTTTGGGAGCTGTTTCGGCAGCTCTCAAATTTTTTTGAAAAAATTTAATTTTCAGGTGAGAGTTTTTCACTTTTTTTGTACCTATATAAGTGAAAGGACTTTTTAGGACTTTTTTGTGAAAGGAGGTTGGAAGATATGTACGATACAGAAAAGCGTATCGAATTGGTAAAAAAGCGAATGCATGAATACCACCGCCGCCAGGAGCGGCGCACAGTCTGCCGGCTGTCTGTTCTGTGTACCCTGTTATTCCTGTCTCTCGTTGGAACAATGGGGATAATGCACAGCCAGCCAATAGACATCACGGGAATGTACGGCGCAATCCTGCTGCATGAGGACGCGGGCGGTTATGTGTTGGTGGCTGTCATTTCCTTTACTGTGGCAGTCGTGATTACCGCATTATGTATCAAATTCAGAAAAAAAGGACAAAAGAGTCAGGATGCAGAAAATCATGTATAAAGAAAGGAAAAGGTGAAAAGTATGAGGAAAAAATTATTAGCCGGGATGCTGGCACTTGCACTGTGTTCTACAAATATGCCCCTTCAGACCATATTTGCGGAGGAATTTACTTCCGGAAATCCAGATGTAGTGTCTGAGGAAGAAACTCCGGAGATTTTTACCAATGAAGAGCAGGAAGCTGTAGGAGAGACAGATGAGGAACTGTCTGTATTCAGTTCAGAAGAGGTTCCTGAATTTAATGATGCCCCCGATGAGGCAATGGCTGCTGCGGAAAATGAACAAGCTGGAGAAATTGATTTAGCTGATAACGATAAGGTTATGAACGGAGTTTATACTATAAGTTCGGCAGGAGATTACAAATTCACATGTAGCCGGGAAACAGGAAATAGAATTGTGGTTGATGGAAAGAAAATTTCAGCGAAAGACAGCATCAACATTTATCTTAATAAAGTAAATATCAATACATCTGCTGGTCCGGCACTGCGAATAAATCTTAATGTTGAAGCTACAGTCACTATCCATTTAACAGGCACAAATAGTCTTATAACAAAGAATAACTATTATGCCGGTTTACAGAAAGATAACAAAGCTCGGCTTATAATAAAAACCAATAATTCAGATGCTACTGCAGGAATCTTAAATGCTCGTAGTATCGATGGGGATAGCGCCGGAATTGGTGGCGGCTTTTACGGCTCCGTCTCTTGCAGTAATATTATTATTGATAGTTGTTCTGTAATTGCTAGTTCTAAGTATGGTGCTGGAATTGGTGGCAGCAAGCAACGCGCTGGCAGTGTCAGTGATATTATCATTAATAGTAGTTCTGTAACTGCTAGTTCTACGGATGGTGCCGGAATTGGTGGCGGCGGTTACGGCGCTAGCAGTGTCAGTGGTATTACCATTAATAGTAGTTCTGTAACTGCTAGTTCTACGAATGGTGCCGGAATTGGTGGCGGCGGTTACGGCGCTGACAGTGTCAGTGATATTACCATTAATAGTAGTTCTGTAACTGCTAGTTCTACGAATGGTGCCGGAATTGGTGGCGGCGGTTACGGCGCTGACAGTGTCAGTGATATTACCATTAATAGTAGTTCTGTAACTGCTAGTTCTACGAATGGTGCCGGAATTGGTTCTGCCGGTGGCACCTGTAGCAACATTGGCATTAGTGGTGGATCCGTAAAGGCATATTCTGATCGTATGCCAGGCATTAATTGTACCCCCCATAATGGCAACTCAACAAATGTTTATTGTTGTATTATTAAAAATGAATATTTTTTACCAGTAACGATAGATAGTGAATCCTGGAAGCCAAGTTATCATATTTTTCCTGATTCTACAAAAGACGGTAATCTGTACGTCTGGTTAACTGAAAAAGAAAATAATGACGCTTATGATGTAACTGTTGGAACCGAAAAAAGGCAGTATTCTTTCGATCAGGCAAAAAACCAATTTGTACGTATCCAAACAACTCCTACCGCTGACCAATTTGATTATACGCAGCCCAATTTTACATATACTAAAGATACCCATGTTGATATTAGTAAATATATTAAATGGAAAGATGATGTCACCGGTCATGGTAAAATTACTAAAGTAACGTATTTTAAAAAAGGAGATAAAACTCCACTCGCAGACAGCCCCACAGATGCAGGTACTTATACTTTTAAGATTGATGTGAATGAAGGTGACTACTACAAATCAGTCGATAGTATATCTGCACCAGAATGGGAATTTGTCATTTCAAAAGCACAAGCACCTTCAAGCAAGCCAACCGATACCGATCCTACATATGTTTCATGGTTATGTAAGAAAGTCGAAGATGTTAAAGGCCTTTTTAATGATGACTGGAAATGGAGCGGTTCCGATATTTCTAAAGAATTACCTGTAGGAAAAGAAGTTTCCGCTACAGCAGTTTACACTGGCGAAGACGCAAATAATTATGAAGAAACATGGGTTGTATTTAAAATCACCAGAAAAGCATGTACACACCCACATACCGCAGAACGTTACTACTCCTCTCCATCCTGCACTTCCAGCGGATACAGTGGAGATACCTACTGCACAGACTGTAATGAAACACTTTCCTATGGTTATACAATTTCCGCATACGGACATGACTATGATAACGGTGTTATCACTACAGAACCAACTGCCGAAACTGACGGAATCATAACTTACACCTGTAAGCGTTGCAAACATCAGGATACAAAAACCCTCGGAAAACTTGGTGATGGGGAACCTTATATTGAGGGAAGTTTCCAGAAGAAAGGCTGGGATGCTGTCAATGATCTGATCAAGGCTTCCCAAGAAAAAGATACCATCTCCATTATCATGAATGGGGCTGAGACACTTCCTGCCACTGTTTTATCCGAAATAAAAGGCAAGGATATTTCCCTGAATCTCGATATGGAGAATGGTTTCATCTGGAAGATCAATGGTACTTCCATTACAGCAGAAACACCTGCAGATACCGATCTTTCTGTTACAAATACAGAAGAATATATCCCGGCAGCATTATACAGCCTGATTTCCACAAACCAGAATGATTTCGGTTTCCATCTTGGAAGAAGCGGAGCTTTCGATTTTCCGGCTGTGCTTTCTGTAAAGGCAGATGCTTCCTGTGCAGGACTTATGGCAAATC
>NZ_JAJCGT010000076.1:0-5536 GCF_020553185.1 Blautia sp. MSK18_10
AGCAGGAAGCTCCCACTTCAAAATCTGTAAGATTTAAGTGGCGAGAGCATGTCACGTATGATATACTGACCATAAAAGAAAAGCTTTTTGGAGAGGATGGAACCATTTTGATGAATAAAAAAGATACAAAGATCAACCGAAATGATATGCTGGAATTAACCCGCAGGATGACATTATCCAGAAACTGCTTTGTGCGTGCAGCAGGAGTATATATAGATGATGAGGGATACATAGATAATACCTTCAATGTAAGCTTCAAAAATATGAGCAAACATGATCAGCAGGTAAATCTGGATCTTGCGAAAACCATTCCTTTTTCCAAAACAAATGAACAGTTAAAATGTTATAAATTCCCTGAAGGGGATATGGCATATGACAGCATCCATAAACTACTGATGGCATTATCACAATACGGATTAAAAGATGATCTTCTGGTTCAGACTCTCTGTGAACAGCTTGCGGAGGGAATCTGCAGTACAAGAGATTCATCAAATAGAACAAACCGTCTGCAGGGACAGGAGTTTGGAATTTATATTTATCATGGAATATATGATATTCCCAAGAAAGGCTCAGACCACAGCGAACAGTGGGAGTCAGAAGAAATATACAGTTTCCTGATCTGTGTGGTGGCTCCGGTAGATAAAGATTACAATGCCGGAACTCCAAAATGCGGCTTTATTTTCCCTGCCTTTGAAGACCGTTCCGCAGAACCTGGAAAAATAGATGTATTCTTTGAAATACCGGAGCATCCGGACGAAGGATTTCTGAAAAGTCTGATTGTATATCAAAAGATTTGAAAAAACGTGGTATGAAGTTCGTGGGGACAACGGTCATCTATGCCTATTTACAGGCAGTAGGAGTGCTTTGTTCTCACGAGCAGGGATGCTTTTTGGCAAATCAGAAAGCTGAGCATCATAATAGTTATTCATAAGACTGTTATTTCCTAATTTTTATCCATCCTGCATGAAGCAGATATACGCCTGCCGGAATCAGGGAAAGCATGTGTATATTTGTGCAGCTGCCTGTTTCTGCATATGTCGGCAGAATGAGTGTATGAAATGCAAGATAAAGGTATGTGCCTGCAGCGATGAGATTACACAGAAAAAAACTCCAGCCGAAGATACCGGAAATAGAAGCTGTAAGAATGATAATCAGCGTCAGGGTATCAGGAACAAAGGGAAGATGAATAAAATCAAATTCAGGTTTCAGGGAGAGAAATGCGAGCACTGCGTAAAGAAAAAGCACTGCATTTAATGAACTCATGATCTTAAACGGTAAACTGTAAAAAGGTGTAACAGGGCAGTTGGGCCATAGTTCAACATCCAGTTTCTGTGCAAGCTGGGTTGCTGACTTTGTAAAGGTTATATTTGTCATTACAACAGCTTTATCGCAGTCGTAGAAGTTTGCACCTGCATAGGCTTCCTGAACAGCTTTATTTCCAACGGGATGGGTGTAATATTTACATTGTATCCCATATTTTTTTCGATGTTTGAAAGCAATGATATCGATTCCCTGATCTCCGGAGCTTTGAGTTACTTTTATTTTAGAAAAATGTTTTCGCTTTAGTATTTTTGCACATTGATATTCAAATTCATATCCATCCATGTGTTGAATCTCCCGTATTATATAAAATGTATAGCAGTCTGCAGCAAAATAAGAATACCATGTTTGATGATAAAGAACAAGTGTTTTGCGAAGAAAAGAAGAAGGGGTTATTGTTTACTGGCTGCGTTACTGAGAATGGAATAAACAGTAACGAGAATGGTTACTCTTTGCGGGAATTGTGTTATAATAGTCTTTGATTTATTGTTGCTGAAAAAAGTGAACAGTTTATAGCGAGCCTATTAAATGCATTATTTACGAGGACTGCTATAGTAATTATACAAAACCGTAAGAGGGGGATGAACATTTGAAAAATTTTGAAGAAATTATGTCGGAACGAAAAAACCGTATAGAAGCCAGAAAGGACGAGCTGATCCGCAGGAGTCTGCTGTCTGAAGAATTTCTGGAAATGATCCAGAAAAATAAAAGGCCCTTTGATCTGCTGATGTCTTACTATCAGTGTGCTGTCATGGAGATTGAGACAAAATTCAGAGTGCTGAATCAGGAGTATTCCCTGGAATATGATAAAAATCCTATCGAGGGTATTAAAACCAGAATTAAATCTTATGACAGCATTGTGCGGAAAATACGCAGAAAAAATATTCCCATGTCTTTAACTGCTATAGAAGAAAATATCAAGGATATCGCAGGTGTCCGGGTAATCTGTTCTTTTCCGGAGGATATCTATGAGCTGGCAGACAGCTTTCTGCGTCAGGATGATATTGTACTGATCGAGAAAAAAGATTATATAAAAAATCCAAAACCCAGTGGTTACAGAAGCCTGCATCTGATCGTGCAGGTGCCTATCTTTCTGCAGAAAAACAAAAAAATGGTAAATGTGGAAGTCCAGTTTCGAACTATTGCCATGGATTTCTGGGCAAGTCTGGAACATAAGCTTCGCTATAAAAAAGATATCCCGGCAGATCAGGCACAGCAATTGCAGGAGGAGCTTCTGGCGTGTGCCGCCCAGAGTGCTCAGTTGGATAACCGGATGCAGGAAATTCGTAAGCAACTGGTCAGCAGAGCTGATAAGGGGAATCAATCCTGAGAAAGTTCCTTATTTCAGGAACTTCCTCAATAATTTTTCATAAATTTTTCTATATGGCTGGTATCTCATTGGCAGATCCAGCCATGTTTTTTTGTCTACAATACTCTTATAGTGGGAGAAGGTATGAAAACCGTCTTTGCCATGGTAGGAACCCATTCCGCTTTCACCAAAGCCGCCAAATCCCATTTCACTGGTTGCCAGGTGGATGATGGTGTCATTGACACATCCGCCTCCGAATCCACAGTGGGAAGTAACTTTTTCCGCAGCTTCTTTGTCGGAGGTGAAGATATATAGTGCCAGAGGATGTGCCATGGAGTTGACCTTTTCGATGGCCTCATCCAGGGAATCATAGGTCAGCACAGGAAGCACAGGACCGAAGATTTCCTCCTGCATTACTGCATCCCCGAAGGTTACATTATCCATAACAGTAGGAGCAATCTGAAGAGCTCCCGGATTGTTGTCACCGCCGCAGACTACCTTGCTGGGATCGATCAGATTGCAGATACGAGTAAAGTGCTTTTCATTAATAATTTTCCCATAATTCTTATTATTCAGAGGTGTGGAACCAAACTGTTTCCTGATCTGTTTCTGGATCTGTCGGATCAGTTCATCCTTGATTTCTCTGTCGCAGTAAATATAATCAGGTGCTACACAGGTCTGACCACAGTTGAGATATTTTCCAAATACAATTCTTCTGGCTGCAAGTTTCAGGTTGGCACTTTTCTCTACAATGCAGGGGCTTTTACCGCCCAGCTCCAGGGTAACCGGGGTCAGATGTACAGATGCTTTTGCCATTACTTCCCTGCCAACATGCTGGCTTCCTGTAAAGAAAATATAGTCAAAATGTTCATTGAGAAGAGTGTTATTTTCCGCACGTCCGCCGTTTACCACAGCCACATACTGGGGATCAAAACATTCGGTGATAATGGTTTCAATCACCCGGCTGGTGTGAGGAGAGTAGGCACTTGGTTTCAGTACAACTGTATTTCCGGCTGCAATCGCATCGATCAGCGGATCAATGGTGAGCAGGAAAGGATAATTCCATGGGCTCATAACCAGGACAACACCATAAGGAGATGGCTTCTTATAGCTTCTGGAAGCGAACTGGGCAAGGGGAGTCAGTACTGTTTTTTCTTTTGCATAGGAAGGTGTATGGCGGATCATGTAGCTGAGTTCTGAGAGCACAAGTCCCACTTCACACATATAGGATTCAAAGTTACTTTTTCCAAGGTCACGTTTCAGTGCTTCATTGATCAGTGGTTCATATTTCTGAATACAGGTCTTTAATTTTTTTAAGGCATCCAGCCTTTTTTCTACCGGTAAAGTGGCACCTGTGTAAAAATAGCTGCGTTGTTTCTGAACGATTTCTTTAATTTCTGTTTCTGTCATAATAAACAATCCCCTTTTTCAGAAGTCAGAGACATCAGTATGTAATAAAATTTCTCCAGTTCGGAGGCATCCATAAGCTTCGGCACAGGATACAGAGGATTGGCCTCTTTATCTGCATAATGGGCAAGCTTGGGGATATCTGTTTCCTGAATTTCCTTTACAATATTTACGATTCCAAATCGCTCTTTCATTTCTTCGATTGCCCGGATAAAAAGCTCTGCTGCTTCATGGTCCGGTGTATTTTTGTCTGCAAGTCCTGCTGCAATGGCAAGTTTATGGAGCTTTTTGTCAATGCAGGAGCCATATTCCCGAAGTACCAGCGGCAGCAGAATGGCATTGGCAAGTCCATGGGGAACGTTGTACTGTCCACCCAGGGAATGAGCCACTGCATGAACATATCCTACATAGGATTTGGTAAAAGCACAGCCTGCGTAGAAGGAGGCGTGGAGCATATTTCGTCTTGCCTGAATATTATCGCCATGCTCATAGGCAATGTCTATATTTTCAAAAATCAGTTTTACCGCTTTTAATGCATCCCTGCGTGTATCAATGGTGGTGGAATTGCCAATGTATGCCTCCACTGCATGAGTCAGGGCATCTATACCTGTAGTTGCGGTGATAAATGGGGGCAGGCTTAAGGTAACCTTGGAATCCAGCACTGCATAGCGGGGAATCAGCGGGAAATCGTTGATTGCGTATTTATATCTGGTGTCTGCATCTGTGATCACAGCGGCGAGAGTGGTCTCACTTCCTGTTCCGGCAGTGGTTGGAACTGCCATGAGAAGGGGAAGCTTCTTATGCACCTTCAGGATTCCCTTCATCTGAGCCAGAGACTGATTGGGTTTGACCGCACAGGCACCGACTGCCTTGGCACAGTCCATGCTGGAACCGCCGCCGAAACCGATGATGGCATCACAGCCTTCCTTATGGTAAAGCTCCAACGCCGCGCGGACATTGACAGTAGTTGGGTTGGCAACTGTTTTATCATAAATGGTATAGGGGATGCCTGCCTCCTTTAAAGCTTTTTCCAGTCTTCGGGTAAGTCCAAGCTTCATGATACCGCCATCTGTAATGATCAATACATGAGTGCATTTATGGCGCATGATGATTTCAGGGAGTTCCTTGACGCTTCCTGCTATTTTAGGTTTTCTGTAAGGTAAAAAGGGAATTGCAATGTGAAAAGCTTTCTGAAAAGTCCTGCAATATATTTTTCTGAGAGTGTTCATGGATAATTCCTTTCCTGGGGGCAGCCTGCTGTTTTGCAGACTGCCGGACAGCAGTTACTTCAGAAAAAAATATAACAAGGTAAAAAAGAAAAGTCAATATATTTTGATGTTCAAAATTTATCTTTGGTAAATGAGCTTATTCCGAGACATACGAGCCAAAATTCCATTGCCGCAGGCAATCTGGAATGAATTTTGGCTACGTTACTATGAACGGAGTGAACCAATGGTATTTAGATAAATAAAGCATATTCCGGAGATTACTTGACATTTA
>NZ_JAJCGT010000077.1:0-5473 GCF_020553185.1 Blautia sp. MSK18_10
AGGCAATCTGGAATGAATTTTGGCTACGTTACTGTGAACGGAGTGAACAGTAACATTTAACCGACCCGGCTGCGAAGAGGATGATATATGATAATATTATTTTTAAGTTGACTTTTTATTTTTTTCAGCATATACTAACAGTAGCTAAGGAATGTGACGAGATTCCATGAAGCGAACTAAAGAAACAAAAGCCCTCAGAGTTGCAGCTCTGAGGGCTTTCTTGCTCGTTACGGTGAGCTGTTCCGTTTAGGCTGTTGCTGTCTAGTGTCTGCCGTCCAGCCATTTGCATATGTAGTAGCTAACTACGCCTGCTAAAACAGAGACAAGAAATGTGACGAGAATTTCTTCCATGAAACTCACCTCCTTTCTGCTGGAGGTTCGACAGCTCTTATAGTATATCATGGTTTAGGACGAATTGAAATAAAAAATCTATTTGTACTAAAACAATTGTCCGTGCTATGATTAACAGGTAGATGACAGACAGCATATGATAAAAAGAAGCTGTCTGCATGGACAGAAAGGCAGGTTAAATCTGATGAAACAGGAAAATTACATAAAGGGTATGATAATGATCATCCTGTCGGCGTTTTTCTTTGCTTGTATGAATGTGAGCGTACGTCTGGCAGGTGATCTGCCGTCTGTGGAGAAGAGTTTCTTCCGGAATCTGGTGGCGGCGGTGTTTGCAGCGATAATTCTCTGTAAGAATCGTACAGTGCCGAAGGTGGATAAGAAATACTGGGGACCGCTGATCCTGCGTTGTGTGTGCGGGACACTGGGGATTCTGTGTAACTTTTATGCTATTGATCATCTGTTGGTGGCAGATGCATCAATCCTGAATAAGTTATCTCCGTTTTTCGCGATTATTTTTTCATTCCTTTTATTAAAGGAAAAAATCAGACCGGCACAGGCTGCGTGTGTTGCGCTGGCGTTTATAGGATGTTTATTTGTAGTGAAACCGGGATTTCAGAATGCGGCACTTGTTCCGGCACTGATCGGAGTCTGCGGTGGACTGGGAGCAGGAATTGCCTATACGATGGTGCGTGTGCTGGGAACTCACGGAGTGAAGGGACCGGTTATCGTGTTTTATTTTTCATTTTTCTCCTGCTTGTCGGTTGTACCCTGGATGTTGTTCCATTTCACACCCATGAGTATGAAGCAGCTTGTGACATTGCTGATGGCAGGATTATTCGCAGCGGGCGGACAGTTTACGATTACGGCTGCATACACCTATGCACCTGCAGGGAAGATTTCTATCTTTGATTACTCGCAGATTATTTTTGCTACGATGCTGGGATTTATCCTGTTTGGAGAGATTCCGGATAAGTACAGCTTTACAGGATATGTGCTGATTATTCTGGCATCATTGGGTACCTTTCTTTATAATATGAGGGTAGCTAAGGCTGGTAAATGAAGAAAAAGTAAAAAAGGATTTTTTGATTTTATCCAGTAAGTCTGATGAAATCCGATCAGTATATAGAATTATTGGATTGTAAACTATAAAATAAAAAAAGTTGTCAATAAAAACGCTTTGTGTTAAAGTATCCAATATGTTAAAAAATTAAGGAGAAGGGTGCACAAAGATGTCTTTTATAAAAAATATTCCACTACGCCCTCACCATGGAATGTGTCTTGCATATTTCAAGGGTGAGGGATACAGTGATGGGTTTTCCGCACATATGCAGGAAATGCTGGATATTTTCCAGAAGGGAGCGAAGATACAGCTTCATGCAGATACAGACGAGATCTGTTCTGCCTGTCCGAATAATGAAAAAGGATGCTGTTCTTCCTTTTCGCTTGTAGAAGCATATGACAATGCAGTGCTGGAACTGTGCGGTCTGGAAAATGGACAGATTATGGAATTTGATGATTTTACAGATGTTGTTCAAAAGAAAATCCTGGCATCAGGAAAGAGGAAAGAAATCTGTGGGAATTGTCAGTGGAACTCCATCTGTGAAAGTCAGAAGAGCAGATGGGAGAAATGCTAAGAAAAATAGAGTAACAGAATGAATAGCGTTCCGGTACAGAACAGAAGCTATGAATAAAAAAGTCAAATGCGCAAATAGTGCAGTGAAAGGACATAACGATAAAAATGGAAAATACAGAATCACGATTATATTTCGCCAGTGACTACATGGAGGGTGCACATCCTGCGATCATGAAAAAGCTGATGGAGACGAACCTGGAGAAAACAGTGGGCTATGGTCAGGATCCATACACAGAAGATGCGAAAGAAAAGATCAGAAAAGCCTGCAATGCGCCGGAGGCAGAAGTATTCCTGCTGGTTGGTGGAACACAGACCAATGCCACAGTGATCGATGCACTTTTGAAATCCTATCAGGGAGTTGTGGCTGCGGATACAGGGCATATTGCAACCCATGAATCTGGCGCTATTGAATTTGGTGGACATAAGGTTCTGACAGTACCGCAGAAAGATGGAAAAATCTCTGCACAGCAGATTGAGAAGCTGGTGAAGGATTTCTATGATGATGCCAATTATGAGCATATGGTAATGCCCGGGATGGTATATATTTCCCAGCCAACAGAATATGGTACCCTGTATTCCAGAGAAGAATTAGCAGCTCTCAGCAAAGTCTGCCGGGAAAATCATCTTCCCCTTTATGTGGATGGCGCCCGCCTTGCCTATGCACTGGCAAGCCCGGAGAATGATGTGACTCTCACTGATCTGGCAGAACTTAGCGATGTATTTTACATTGGAGGAACCAAATGCGGAGCATTGTTTGGAGAAGCAGTGGTTATACCGCAGAAAGGACGGATTCCTCATTTCTTTACGATCATCAAGCAGCATGGAGCATTGCTTGCCAAGGGACGGATCGCAGGAATCCAGTTTGGTGAGCTGTTTACGGACGGGCTGTACCTGCGGATCGGCAAACCTGCAATGGAAGCTGCAGAGCAGATCAAGGATGCACTGAAGAAGTATGGATATCAGCTTTCTCTGGATACTCCCACCAATCAGATCTTCTGTATTGTGTCTAATGATGTAATGAAAAAAATAGCCCAGGATGTGGAGTTCGGATTCTGGGAGAAGTATGATGAGACACACTCTGTGATCCGCTTTGCCACAAGCTGGGCTACTACTATGGAAGATACACAGAAACTGATTCAGATTCTGGAAAAAAATAAATAAGAGAAAAAATCAATAGTCAGTTGATTCAGGCAGTATCAGGGCAATGGTACTGCCTTTTTCGCTGCTCTGGGTTACTTTTACCTGGCCGTTGTGCTGTCTGGCAATCTCGCTTACAAGAGCAAGCCCCAGACCTGCACCGCCCATGGCGCGGCTGCGGGATTTGTCCACACGGTAGAAGGGATCAAAGATTTTTTCCTGATTTTCAGGGGAGATACCGATGCCTGTGTCAGTTACCTCCAGGACTGCAGATTCTGCAGAATGAATGCTTACAGTAACGGAACCGGAAGGCCGGTTATATTTGATCGCATTTTCAACCAGATTATAGACTGCCCGGTACAGAAGGATATAGCTGCCTGTAACAGTACAGTCACCTTCTGTCTGAATAAGCCGGATCTGATGTTTGTCTGCAACCGGGTCCAGATCGCAGAAAACCTCTTCTGTGAGTGCTGCAAGGGAAATAGTGTCAGAACGCTCTACTGTTTGAAGACCTGTCATGTCCAACAGGATTTCCGCAAGATGGGAAAGCCGTCCGGTCTGTTCCTGAAGCATGGTGAAAAGTCTGTCGTATTCCTGGGGTGCGTGTTCCGGTTTTTTGTAAAAAACTTCCAGATTTGTCTGCATTACAGCTAAGGGTGTGCGAAGCTCATGTGCTGCACTTGCCACAAACTGCTTCTGTGCAGAGAAGGCATTATCCAGGCGGGCAAGCATGTCATTAAAGGATCTGGTCAGACGCGAGATCTCATCCTCTGAGAGTGGGACTTCCAGCGGTTCAGACAGATTTTGTGCCTGTACCTGGCGGATCCTGTCGCTGAATCTGCGCAGAGGGGTCAGGGCTCTTCTGGTGACAAACCAGGTACAGATACTGCTGAGAAGAATAATGATACCTGTGGCGATCATGCTCTGGAACAGAAAGTTGTTTTTTGTATTCTGGATCTGGTTTTCCAGATCAGGGATGAGGATTTTTGGATCTACATTGATGGAGATCGGGTTTGAATTGTCGGGGGTGACCAGAACTACATAGTCGGAGATCCCTTCCAGACCGGTCACAGCAGAACGGCTGATGAAGAAATACATCAGTGCACAGGCTGTGATAACCAGCCCGGAGATCAGCAATGTGAGCCGCCACTGGAGAGAGAGCCTGCGGGGGGAAAGTTTTTCTGAATAAAATTTCATAGATAAATCCTTTCGTTTCATTATAATGACATAGTAGTATTTGAAATCTGAAAATATTTATTGTACAGATATGAATGATTTTTATTCTTCCAGAATATATCCCTGTCCAATCTTATTTTGTATAGGATCATATCCAAGGGCAGTTCGCAGTTTTTTTCTTAAAGAAGAAATATGCACCCGGATGGAATTACTGAAGCTGTTCACGCTGCCGTCCCAGAGATGCTCGATCATTTCCTCAGGGCTGATGATCCGGTTGCGGTGAAGCAGAAAATATTCCAGAAGTGCGCTTTCTTTCCTGGTGAGAGCCAGAGGCGTGCCATCTACACTGGCTTCTCTTGTACGTGTGTCAAAGGTAATGCGGCTGCATCTCAGGCAGACATCCTCCTGGATAAATTTGCGTCGGGTAAGGCTGCGGATGCGGGCTTCCAGCTCTTCGAAATGAAATGGCTTGGTGAGGTAATCGTTGGCTCCCAGATCCAGCCCCTCTACCTTATCCTGGATCTGTACTCTTGCGGAGAGTATGAGAACAGGAGTATTGGTATTGAAGGTACGGAACTGACGCAGGATTTCCAGACCGTCAATTCCCGGCAGGTTCAGATCCAGAAGGATCAGGTCGTAATTCTCTGTCATACATAATTCCAGTCCCTCTTCTCCGTCAAAGCAGGTATCTGTTTCGTATCCGTCCATGCGGAGCCCCTCTGCCATGGAACGGCAGAGCTGTTCTTCATCTTCTATAATTAAAATGTGCATGATAGTCTCCTTTTTGAATTTCTAGATTTATAGTTTTATCATAGCACACGAAGTATAAAATTCGTGTAAAAAAAGAAAATGTTTCATATTAAAATATCCGATTACAAAGTTCTTTTAACAACCGTAGCAAGAATTCCCTCACCTCTATAGGGACGCCGCTGAAAAACTGTTTTTTCATACTATATACAGTGTCTCAAAGTTGATTGATGTACTTTATTTTGTGTTAATTTATACGCAAAAAGGACTTTTTCAGTGGCCTTCTATAGGTGATGGGATGAATTGCACTATGAATTGCACATTCGAGCATGTCTGCTCAAATTTATAAAAAATCACAAAACACTTGTTCTGACACAATAAATATATTATAATAGAAAAAAGAACAATATGCTCTTGAAATTTGGACGG
>NZ_JAJCGT010000078.1:0-5410 GCF_020553185.1 Blautia sp. MSK18_10
ATACCCCCATATAGGACTTTTATATTTCATTGTCCTATATGAGGGTAGCATATCATCTGACTTCCGGGGATTGTCTTTTGATACAAATATGTACTGTTATATAGTGCGCATATAACGCTTTAACTCCTCGTAAAAATTTTCTCTGGTTCCTGCCATGATAACGATGATTATCAGATCATCAAGCTGTCTCACCCTATATGCCAGTTCATAATTAGTTTTATTATAATAAATGTCATAACCGTACATTCCTGCCAGATCACCTGTCTTTTCTTCGCCGATGGAATAATCTTCACATATCATTTCAATAGCTTCTTTGTACAGAGATTTCAGCTTTTTATCTTTAAGTTTTTTCAGAAATTTTGCTGCAGGTGGAAGGATCTGTACCTGTGTCATTTTTCATCCTCCGTTCCGAAAACATCCTCTAAGGAGTATCCTCCTGATTTAGATTCTGCGACCCGGTCTGCTTCGGCAAGCATTGCTTCAACTGCCGGACGGATTTTTCGCTGTGTCTGTTTAAATTTCTCAAGTAATTCTTCACCGCTATATCCCTGTCTGATCAGATCGGCAAGAATCTGTTCGGCAAATTCACCACTGGTATTTTCTTTAACGGGGCGTAAAACCAGTTCGTTTCCACGCATGATACATTCTGCTTCCGTATTAAAACCCAGAAGCGTAAAAAATTTCTGCGGGATAGTAATCTGGCGTTTAGATGAAATACTGACTTTTTTTGATTCCATGGATGCGCTGCCTTTCAATGGGATTGTTGCTGTTGCCATTCGTGTATGCCTCCTTCCTATTTTATGTTTGTTTATTCTGTAATATACATACTGCTTGGTTTCTTTGTTCTTTGTTATATTGTAAAATATTATGTTTGGGATGTCAATTACAGAGAAGTAAAATCAGTTTCTTTATTGAATAGAAAAATTTTTCTATTTGGCAGAAAATATGATTAGTGATATCATAAAAATATATCTGTAAAATTGTGCAAATGTATCCTGCTTCTGCATTGCGGTAATTCCATGAAACGATGCAATGGATTCTTTTATCAAGTGTGTTAAACAGAATCGGCGAAAGACATTGTACAGAAACAGCAGGAGTTAAGGATGGAAGATATAATGGAAGACAATTTTGAAAAATTAAATCTGCTTCTGGAGCAGGAACAGTGTGAATTTGTGGATATTCCAGATGGTTTTACCGGACAGACGGAGAGTGGAGAATTACGACTGATCTATCTGATGAATGATGCAGTGGAGAGTTTTCTGATTCTGAAAAATGCCAGGATGACGGGAAATTATGTCAGGGATTATGAAGGAGAGTTTGAGGGCTCTATAGAGAAAGCGGACAGGGATTTATGTGAGGCAGAGTATATTTTGGTGATTCATCAGGGGCAGAATGTGTTTACTGTATTCTTTGAAGATATTTTGCTGGAAACACAGTTGTATAATTATGGAGAGCTGGGACATTTCTGGGTGAAGGGCTATGAAAATCTCAGGGTAATGGAGTATCAGATTGCCATATTGCGTGATAAATATGAGTATCTGGGAGAAAAATATTGCACTGAGTATGAAGGAAAGCTGGCAATGCTGCGTGATTTCCCACCGTTAAATTATCTTTTTTATCCGGCAGTACCGGAGAAGTATATTGTTCCGGTGGACAATCCATGGGAGGTAACGGCGGAAGCACTGGCAGTTATGCAGGAACTGGCAACGGAAGCAGGAGATGAAAAACTGGGAAAAATGCTCAGGCGCTATGAAAAAAATTCGGATATATCAAATGCCAAAAAGATAGCCGGAATGCTTTGCAGGAGCAGTCATTTACCGGTGATTACTCTGCTGGGAGAAAAAATCAGGGAAGCAGCATCGGTCTATCCGGACAGAGATTTTGGCAGAAAACAGAATAAATATCTACATGAATTGATGGAAAAAGCTGAACGAAGAAAAGAAGAATTGGAAGCAGAGAATGTTCAGACTCTGATCTACAGAGAAGAACCTTTCATTTATGACTGTGATTCCATATCGTTTCAGGTATATCTTATGATTGTGAGAAAAGGTGTATGGAAGCAGAAAATAATGGTTGAGAAAATATAAAGTAGTCCGAACAGGAATAAAGAAGGGATTATAATAATAATGGATAAATTATTAGACTTAACAAGAGACTTTGATGCAGCGAAAGCTGCTTTTGAAGCATATCTGGATGAATATGACAGAGCAGATGATAAGATTCATCTGAAGATCGTACATACTTATGGAGTGGTTGATGCAGCAGAGGACATTGCCCGCCGTATGGGGCTGGGTGAGGAAGATGTACAGCTGGCGAAGGTAATCGGATTGCTCCATGATATTGGAAGATTTGAACAGATTAAACGATTTGACAGCTTTGAACCGGGAACCATGGAGCATGCAGTATATGGTGCACAGCTTCTGTTCGGACCGGAGAAAATGATCCGCAGATTTGTGAAGGATGACAGGTTTGACAGTTTGATCTGCACTGCGATTGAGAAGCACAGTGATTTCAAACTGGAAGGAATTACGGACGAGAGAACCCTGCTTCATGCAAAGTTAATCCGAGATGCAGACAAGCTGGATAATTGCAGGGTAAAGCTGGAAGAGTCAATGGAAACACTTCTGGGAGTGGATGAGAAGGGTGTTGGTGAAGGAGTAATCGCACCAAAGGTATGGGAGTCCTGTATGGCAAAGGAATCTGTATTATCTTCAGACAGAGTTTCAAAAGTGGACTACTGGATTTCCTATATTGCTCAGTATTATGACATCAATTTCCCGGAAACCTATGAGATCATGCGTGAACATGATTATGTGAAAAGGATCATGGACAGGGTTCCTTATGCATTGCCGGAAACACAGGAAAAGATGGATATTCTGGCAGCAGAGATGGGGGAATATATGGATGAGAGAATTCGAAACAGAAAATAATCAGGAGAAATTCACCTGCGGAGAATTTGAATATCAGGTCATAAGAAGTGCCAGAAAAACCATGACTCTGGAGGTACGCAGGGATGGAAATGTAATCGTTCGCGCACCTCTCCGTACAGGTCTGCCGAGGATCAAAAGATTTGTAAACCAGAAGCAGGAGTGGGTTCTGGGATGTCTGGAACGGACAAAAGAATACCGGGAACAGAAGCCGCTGAGCGCAGATCTGAGCGAATCGAAACGAAATGTCTATATACGAAAAGCAAAAGAAACGATTACCAAAAGAGTTTCTTATTTTGCCAGACTCATGAGCGTTTCTTACCGCAATATCACCATCAGAGAACAGAAAACAAGATGGGGAAGCTGCAGCAGTGAGAAGAATCTGAACTTTAACTGGAAACTGATACTGGCACCTCCGGAAGTGCTGGATTATGTAGTGGTACATGAACTCTGTCATCTGAAGGAAATGAATCATTCGAAGGCATTCTGGGACGAGGTCGGGAAAGTAATGCCGGAGTATGAGACGTACAAGTTGTGGCTGAAAGAAAACGGATGGAAGTTATAAATATATCTTTGGGTGTTGATATTTTATAACTTTTGAAAAAAATACTTTGAGGTGAATTTAAGGGGATAAATGTTAATGAAAATGATAGCTGATCTGCACATTCATTCCAGGTTTTCCATGGCGACAAGCAAAGAGGGCACGCCTGAAAATCTGGATTTCTGGGCGAGAAAGAAAGGAATTTCACTGATTGGAACAGGTGATTTCACGCATCCGGTATGGAGAGAAGAACTGAAGGAGAGACTTGTTTCAGAGGGAAACGGCCTGTATCGTCTCAGAGATGAATACGTAAAAGAAGAAAGCCGGAAGTTCCCGGGAGAAGGAACACGTTTTGTTGTCTCCGGGGAAATCAGTTCTATTTATAAGAAAAATGGAAAGACCAGAAAAGTACACAATGTAATCCTGCTTCCCAGTCTGGAGGCAGCAGATGCCATGGCACAGCGTCTGGAAAAAATCGGAAATATTCACTCAGATGGTCGTCCGATTCTTGGTCTGGACAGTCATGATCTTCTGGAAATGATGCTGGATGTATGCCCGGAAGGAATTCTGATTCCGGCTCATATCTGGACACCGCATTTCTCTGTATTAGGTGCGAAATCAGGATTTGATTCTGTAGAGGAATGTTTCGAGGAACTGGCACCGTATATACATGCACTGGAAACAGGGCTTTCCTCTGACCCGGCTATGAACTGGAGAATTTCCAAACTGGACCGCTATCAGCTTGTATCCAATTCAGATGCACATTCCCCGTCTAAGCTGGGGCGCGAGGCGAATCTGTTGGATATTGACTGTTCCTATGAAGGACTTTATCGGGCAATCCAGACTGGCGAAGGGCTGGAAGGAACAGTAGAATTTTTTCCTGAAGAGGGGAAATATCATTTCGATGGTCACAGAAAATGCGGTGTATCATTAAGCCCGGTGGAAGCAGAACGGCTTGGAGGAATCTGCCCTGTCTGCGGAAAGAAGCTGACCATGGGCGTAGATCACAGGGTAGAACAGCTTGCGGACAGAGCGGAAGGTTTTGTGAAGGAAGACGGTAAGAAATATGAAAGCCTTGTACCTTTGCCAGAAGTGATATCTGCATGTATGGGCTATTCCACTGCAAGTAAGAAAGTGCAGGGGTGTTTTGAACAGATGCTACAGACACTGGGAACAGAATTCGACATCCTGCGAAATGTACCTGCAGAAGACATTAAAACCTGCGCAGGAGAACGGCTTGCAGAAGGGATTGAGAATGTAAGAACCGGAAAAGTGAAAAGAATTCCGGGTTATGATGGTGAATATGGAAAAATACAACTGTTTGCAGAGAATGACGGGTAATATATATGAAGAAAATAGGAATTATTTCAGACACTCATGGCTTACTCAGGCCGGAAATTATTGAAATTTTAAAAGACTGCGACTGCATTATCCACGCAGGTGACGTAAACAAACCAGAAATCCTGGATACACTTCGTATGATGGGCTCCATCTATGTAGTCCGCGGAAACAACGATAAAGACTGGGCAGAGGGAATCGCGAAAACCTTATATTTCACCATAGAAGGCGTAAAATTTTTCATGACTCACAATAAAAAAGATGTGGACTGGGACTTAAAAGATACACAGATAGTAATCTTCGGACACACCCATAAATATTTCGAAAAAATAATAGACAACCGCCTATGGCTAAATCCGGGAAGTTGCGGCCCCAGACGCTTTGACCAGGAAATCACCATGACAGTAATGACAGCCGATAATGGAACTTATCAGTGGGAAAAGGTTGCCATGATTCCTGAATAATTGCGCGTCGCATTCTCGTTACTTTAGCCTGATGAGTTAGATGAGTTAGACGGCTTGAATGAAAAAGTAAATTCTACATTCTAATATACCTTGATTTTATGCGGGATTTAATTCTATTTTCGGAGATATACAACTTGATT
>NZ_JAJCGT010000008.1:0-94117 GCF_020553185.1 Blautia sp. MSK18_10
ATCATCTGCAGTAGTATTTTATAAAAAGAAGAAGGAAAAATCCATGCAGAAGTAAATTCTACAGGTATAGAATTTACTCTTGCAAGGTAGAATTTAAAAATACATTTAACCATAATGTGGAAAATTTACATATTTGCTATGGAAAATAGAACAAATGTTCGATAAAATCGTAACTGTAAACGAGCTCGAAATATTTCAGCACTGCAGGCTGGAAAAGAAAATGAAAGTGAGGACAGTAAATATGAATCGAAAAGAACTTATAGAGAAACGAAGTATCAATACAAAAGTATTTGAAAATCAGGACCATTCCTGTACAGCAGAGATTTATCTTGCTCCTGTACATTATAAGGATACAGATGGAACCTGGAAGGAAATGGATAATAAGCTGGAAGAGTCATATGAAACAAGTGTTTATGCACAAAAAACAAATCTTGTTTCAGAAGAAGGTTTCACAAACAGGAAGGGAACTTTTGGGGCATTTTTCGCCAAAAAAACATCAGAAGATAATATGATGAGGATTAAAGATCAGTATGGCAGTATTTCATGGGGCGTAGAAAACTGTAATACGGTAGAAGCTGTAAAACAGAAAGACAATACCGTTTGTTATCCTGAAATTCTGGAGGGAATGGAACTGCGCTGTCGTGTAAAGGGAATGCGTATGAAAGAAGATATGGTATTGCTTAGAAAGGAAGCTGCAAAATCATATACATATCTTTATCAGACAGAAGGACTTGTACCTGAGTTGAGGGAGAAAGAAGTACTCTTCTTTGATGAAGGTCAAAACGAAATTTTTAGGGTTCAGGCTCCATATATGAGAGATTTTTCAGGATCAAAATCAGAAAGTATTGAGGTGTCAGCTGAGATGACTGCTGATGGTAAGTGCAGAGTTACATTTACTCCTGATAGAAACTGGTTAAATGAAGCGAGCAGGAAGTTTCCGGTAGTGATTGATCCTGTGACAACTACTTCCAAAGCAGCGACAGATATTGAAGATGCTTATATTTCATCTAAAAATAATACAGACAATTATTATAACAATGAAAATCTCTGGTTAAAAGGAGGAAACGAAATCAGAAGAAGTTTTCTGAAATTCCAGTTGCCTGAGATTAAGACAGGAGACATGATTGTAAATGCACGTCTTGTAATGGTATCGCTGGGAGAGAATGGTGCAGAGAAAACAATTGCTGTACATAAAGTGATTCAGAGCTGGGAATCAAAAACCATTAACTGGGATAATAAACCAATTTATGAAGAAACAGTTCAGGATTTATGCAAGTTTACTGCTGATAAAATCAAATATGTTGTGATGGATATTACCAGAATGGTAAAGGAGTGGTACAGAGATGGCAGTAATAATGGGCTGATGCTGAAAGAAATTGACGAATTATCAGGTTCCGTACAGCTGATGTCATCAGACTGGGATTCTTCACTCAGTGATTACAGACCCAAAATTGAAATTTCTTATGTAAACTATTCCGGACTTGAAGATTACTGGACGTATCATAGTCAGAATATCGGACGTACGATTATAACGGAAATCTGATTCTGGAACATCGTGTCATGGAAACATCAGGAAGCAGAATGCCGGCAGAGGTATCGTTGGTTTATAACACAAATGATAAGGATACCAATATTGGATATGGAAAAGGATTTCGTTTAAATTTCCATCAGATTATCCATAAAAAATCAATAGCGGGGAATGTTTATTATGCTCATACAGATGCAGATGGTACAGTTCATTATTTTGTGGAAAAAGAAGTAGAAAAGGATGGCAATACGGTTAAAGAGTGGAAAGATGAAACAGGGCTGGATCTGACCCTGATCCGAAACTTAAAATCAGAAGAACCTTACACAATACAGAATAAAGACGGAAATAGTATGGTGTTTAATGAGTCTGGATATTTGATTGCGGTAAAAGATAAAAACGGAAATAAATTAACGGTTTCATATGTGAATAATCGTGTAAAAAATATTACAGATGGAGCCGGGCGAATTATTACACTAAATTATTCTCTGGGAAGCGATGGAGAAGAAGCAAACCTGATTCAGGCAGTATCACCATCGGGCAATAAGAAGACTTTTGCCTATACCGCAGGAAGGCTTACCACGGTAACAGATATAGATGGCAAAAAAGTATTTTACACATATGACAGTAATGGAATGCTTGCCAGTGCAGAGAATATTAATGGATATCAGGTAAAATACGGGTATTATACAGAGGAACCCCATCGTGTAAAATCTATTGCAGAGTATGGAGATGGAACAAAAGGTAAAAGCCTTGCTATGACGTATGGATATAACAGTACAAAATTTACAGATAACAAAGGGCGAAAAGAGATTTACCGATTTGATAATAATGGAAATCTGCTTCATGTACATGATGGTTTTGGGCATGCTGTAAGCTGTAAATATAATGTTGACGGAAATCATGTAAACCGTCTTGAGAATGCTACCAAGTTACAGGACAATGTAGTGCAGCTGCTGAAAGATCCAGTAGTGCAGGCTGAAAATACTCCTTGGACATCAAAGATTTCTCCGAAAGGTGCCGGAAATACAGAAATCAATACAATAGCAGCTGAATGCATGATGGGAAATCGTTCACTGAAGGCAGAATGCACTTCCGTGAGTGGATATGCATACTGGGCACAAAATGTTAAAGTGAAAAAGGGAATAACCTATACCGCATCCATGTATGTAAAAGCATCTGTCAGTGAGACTGCAGAAGATGGAGGTGCAATTCTGAGAGTCCGCTATATGGACAAAGATGGGGTACAGCAGCTGAAAGACAGTGAAATTATCAAAAAGACAACAGAAGGTTTTGTACGCCTGACTAATACATTTACTGTTCCGGAAGACAGCAGTGATACTGTTGTTAAGGTTTATATGGTTATGTGGCATGCCAAAGGTGTAATGTATGGTGATATGGCACAGCTTGAAACAGGAACGTCCGCTAACAGATGTAACCTGATTGATAATGGGGATTTCCACCTTGGAACTACAGAAGGATTTGAGAAAAATGAAAGCAACACGGATGGTCTTTCAGAAGTTGGAATCGAAGATAATATTCCGATTAAAAGTCAGCTTCTGGTAACTGCATCTTCGCAGGGAGTTTTAAGGAAAACCCCATCAGATACGGGAGAAGTTCTGTCCAGTCTGACGAAACATCAGTTACTTTCCGGATACATTACTGTCGAGAAGAATGGAAGAAACTGGTACTATGCAAAGACAGCAGATGGCAAAGAGGGATATGTCTCAACAGGTCAGGCGATTCCATATCTGGGAGGACATGAAGGAACAAATTCAGCATTCGTAGTAGTAGGAAACTCTATTTTATATAAAAGTGCAGATAAAACCAGTGCCAGAGTACAGGAAGGAATTGATGCAGGAGTTTGTGCTGCTCTTGTAAAAACTGTAGATGGAACGGATGGAAATAAATGGTATTATATGGGACTGCAGATTGATGGCAATCGCTTTTTCGGTTATATGCCGGTTTCTGCCATTGTACGTCTGTGCAGGAATATCGCGAAAGTAGAAGTAAAAAAGGACGGCAGCTATTATTCTTCCAGGAGTACATCAGGAGCAGCAGCGGGAAGCCTCACAGCCGGAACCCGTATGGCAATCAGAGGAACTTCAGTTGATTCTGATGGAAAAGAATGGGGAGTGATCAGAAGAGGCAGTAAATTTTATTATGTTCCAATGTCAAATCTGCAGATAAAAACAGCTCCGTTGTCTGTACGAAAGAGCCGTGACAAAATAGAAGAGTCGGTAGCAGGTCTGGATGAATCTGTTTATCATTTTGTCGGTGAGCCGGACAAAGATAAAAAACTGGTAAAGATTGTGGACATTACCGGAAAAAAAGGTGATACCTATATGGTGAATGCCTGGGGAATGGGAACATCTCTGCCTGAGACAGATAATGATAAAAAGAGGCGTTTTGGTACTGAGGTAAGATTTATCGGCACAGATGGGAAGGCAGATATACATTATACAAATTTTAGTCCGGACATCATGGACTGGCAGTTCCTCAGCGACGTCTATGTAGCAAAGAAAGATTATACCAGTATTGAGGTTGCCTACACATACTGTCATAATGCAAATATAGCATATTTCGATGGGCTGGCATTATATAAAGAAAATTTTGGATGCAGTTATACTTATGATGATGAAAATAACCTCATTTCAGTTAAAGATTTGCAGGAACAGGTAACGAAGTTTGAGTATAACAGTAAGTCTGATATGACAGGTATCACAGATGCGAAAGGTAATTCTTTCAAGTATGAGTATGACAATGAAGAAACAACACGTAATGTAGTTAAGGGGACATCTGCACAGAATGTGGTATATCGTTTTACCTATGATTCAGCGGGCAATGTCCTGAAAAGCGGATGTGTTGATCCGAAAGTTCCGGATACGGGTACCTGGATTACCAGAGTTATGACATCAGATAAGAATCATGTGAAATCAGTGACAGATGCAGGAGGAAATACGGTTCATTATACATGGGATATGACCAGAGATTTGATGACGGCATTCCAGGATGCAAAGGGGAATAAAATCAGTTATACCTATGATGACATGGAACGTCTTCTTTCAGCTGCACAGACAGTAACTGTAAATGGAAATAGAGAAACAGTCAGAAATAATTATTCTTATACGGATGACAATCTGACGGGAATTGTTCATAATGGTTTTGCCTATGATTTTAACTATAATGCTTTTGGAAATGTCAGTGATGTGTCTGTAGCCGGGAAACAGGCAGTAAGATATGAATATGAGGATGGAAATGGAAATCTGTTAAAAGTATGCTATGGAAATGGTGCATATATTCGTTATGAATATGATAAACAGAATCGGATTCATATGGTTTATTTCAAAGATGCGGCAGACAGCAAAGAACAGAATCTTTACAGATATGCTTATGATAAACAGGGAAATATTTATGCAGTAAAATCATATGAAGCAGAAAAGACATACTATCTGTTTTATGATTTCCTGGATCGTCTGGTGAGAGTAAGAGATGAGCTGGGGAGCACTTATGAATATGCCTATGATGCAAATAACTGTATGGAGTCAATGGTACATACCTGCGGAACACATACAATGAAAACAGTATATACCTATGACAAGGACAGCAGAGAAACAAAGACCAAATGTGCAAAGACCTGTGAAAGAACTACAGAGTATGACAAGTTCGGCAGAGTGTCCAGGCGTACCTGGAATACAACATCTCCTTATATATCAGCATATACTTACATTGACAATGGGGAGAACCGTTACAGTCTTCCTAAAACAATTAAGAATGGTTCTGAAACCTTAAACTATACATATGATGCAAACGGAAATATCATAAGTATCAAGGATTCTGCGGGTGAGAGTACATTTCGATATGATGAATTAAACCAGTTGATCCGGGAAAATAATCATCAGTTAAACAAAACCATCACTTATGCCTATGATCTGGGTGGTAATCTGACAGTAGAAAAAGAGTACGCATTTATGACTGCGGAAACCCTTCCTGATACACCTGTGAAGACAATGACAGGAACTTATGACAGTGCATGGAAGGATAAACTCCTGAGCTGGGATGGCACAGCAATGACTTATGATGCCATTGGAAATATGCTTACCAGAGGAGGAACAACTTATACCTGGACACAGGGACGCAGGCTTTCTGGTGTAGAAAATGGAAAGAGCATTAAATATCTTTATGATCATACAGGAGCCAGAGTGAAAAAAACAGTAGACAATACAGTGACTGAATATCAGTGGGCAGGAGATCTTCTCCTTTCTGAGAAAACTGACGGAAGAATCATCTGGTACTGTTATGACTCCCAGGCAAATCTGATTTCTGTTACTATCAGGGGAATCACCTATTTTTATGTACGAAATGTACAGGGTGACATCATTGCCCTTGTTGACGCAGATGGAAAAGTGGTAGTAAAATATACTTATGACAGCTGGGGAAAAGTGGTAGCTGTTACTGGTGAGCTGGCAGACACAGTAGGTGTTCAGAATCCATTCCGCTATAAGGGATATTATTATGATAATGAAACAGGTATGTATTATCTGAAAAGTAGATATTATGTTCCGGCTCTGAAGAGATTTATTTGTACAGACGAAATAAAATATACAGTAGCATCACCAAAGGACAGATCTTTTAAAAATCTATATGTATATTGTGACAATAATCCATATAGCAGAGAAGATCCAACAGGAAGATTTTGGACTGAAGTTGTTATAGGAGCAGCGATGAATGTAGTATCCTGTGGAATTGCAGCAAAAGTAACTGGTCAATCGTATACAGGATGGGACATTGCTGCTGCTGCTTTTTCAGGAGCTATAGCATCTCGCAGTGCTGTGTGGGGTGGAATTGCTAGTGCTATTTATGCTGGCTGGTCGGCTTGGAATAATGGAGGAACGATGCTTGAAATAGCGATTAATTCAGCAACAGCTTTTGTTGGAACTGCAGGGATAGGAAGTTTAGCTGGGGCTATAGGAGGAAAAGATTTGCCACGAATTCCAGAAAATACATTTAATGCTGTATATGGAACCGGTGGGAATTTAGTTTCTTCAAGTACAAATGCAGGAATAGTGCAAACACATCAATATAATCAGTATTCCAGAACAGATACATTTCATCCATATAAATCAGCAACCAGTAGATGTATAGGCGGTGGAAAGCGTTACAATCCAAGAACAGGAAAAACAAGTATATTTAAAATATTTCAGTCGAGTACAGGATTGATTTATTATGTATATAGTTGAATATACCTAAAAATGGATTGAATAAGTGTATTTAAAAATAATTTGTATGAAAATAGGAAAATTCTCTGACTACTTATAATGCGAAAAGCAATAGATAATAACCAGTGTGCCGACAAGTTGATTCTTGAAACAATCTTGCAGGATAAATTTTTTATTTCAAGGCGGAGGAAGGAGGCGTAGCGGTGGCTACGGCGACCGACGACAACGCAGCAAATGAAAAATCAGGCAAGTCTTGAGTCAGTTACTTATTTATTCGATGTACTGGAATTTGGCTGTATCAGAAAAAGGCGTTTAGATAAGTTATATAAAGAACTAGAGGGTGAGCAGAGTAGAAAACGGGGAGATGATTGGTATATGAGAAGCAATAAAATGAGAATAAAACAAACAAATTCGGAAGTGCTTTTGTTATTTGCTATAGTAGAATTTTTGGCATGGGGAATGTGGTTTTATACAAAAGAGAGCATAGGTATTATTATGGGTGTAAGCTTTATAATAATAATGTTGCCATCAGCGCTTATTACATTAAAAAGCGTTATTCTGACAGAAGATGGGTGCGAAGTAATTGCATTGTTTAGGAAAAAATCATATAAATGGAATGAATTGGAAATTATACGAAAAGATTGTTGGAGTTCTGGAGGACAGTATGCGACAAGGGTGGATGGAATTGTTTTTTCTGAAAAAAAAAGAGGAAAAAAAGGGAAGGTATATTCCAGTTATGAACTTTATTCGAATTATGTGCGGAGTTCTCGATTAGATTGTTTTTGTATTGTTTTTTGTGATAAAAGTGCAAAGATTAAATATATTATTAAAAATCATTTGGATAGAAGTGATGTATTTAAGAAACCATCCGAAAAAATACTTGAGCAATTATCTGAATGGGGCGTTGAAGTAGAGGAGGGAGAAAATCTTCGAAAAGAGAGAAAACAGAAAGGAAAGCAGAAAGTATATGATGAAATAGTTCGCATCCGAAAAGAACATAAGAAAAATAACTAGAGATGTAAAGAACGGTTGGTATTCCCCCACCGACCGTTCTTTTTATAGCAGCTTTTAAGGGAAAATAAGAGTATGGTTACAATATAATAAAAAAGAGCGTGATTATGGCGAAGTATAAGAATTGGTATTTGGCTGGAGAATCGGGAATGAAGGATGAGAGAAAAAAATTAAAATTAATTATATTACAATGCATAGCTGTGATAACTGCAAATTTTATTACAATCTGGTATTTCGAAGAACTTTTTTTCAGGGGATTTTGGTATGTTATTTTTGCATCATTTATTTTAACTTTTATATATATCATACGGAGTTTTTGCTGTTTGAGAAAGATTCGTGTATTTTGGTTTGCGGCAATACCAGTTTTTCTATTTGGAATATATCTGGCATTTTTGTTTAATGATGGTATAAAGAAATTAAACTTTCAGGTATATAAGGAAAAAAGGACTGAAATTGTTCAGATGGTACAGAATAACCAGATAAAAATAAGGAAAGATATGGAATTAATCGAACTACCAGAAGATTATAAAAAATGTTCTTCAGGTGGAGAAGCTGTAGTCCGGCAAAATAATGGCAGTTATACAGTGGGATTCTGGTATACACAAGGCTTTTTGGACAGTGGATTTTCTTTATTTGCCTATAGTAATGATGACAGCCGGACAGATGTGATTCAGATGGTAAAAGAATATGGAGGAATAGAATATGAGATTAATCTGTCTGAGAAAGAAAAGGGCTGGTATTATGTTACGGTAAAAGTCGGTGAGTAATTGAGAAAATGAAAGCGAAATATGTCTGGCGGTTCAAATTAGAATTAAGGAGAACAGAAATATGGATATACAAATACTAAATATTGCTGAACTGTTACTATTTGTTTTCATGATTTGTACTTGTATAAGGATATACAGACAAAAGAAACAAAAAGGAAAAATATCGTTAAAAACGTTAATTATGTTTTTGATAAACCTTATATTCTATGCTATGGTAACTGGAACTAATTATCAGCGAACTCACCCGGGAGAGAGTAAATTTCAGGCAGGGATTACATATAATAATGTACGTATATTTATTTATAGTATTGTCTTTTGTTTAGGCCTGGCAATCATGAAGAAAATGAAAAAGCTTGCGTCAAAGTGGATTATAACATGGGCGATATTATGTACGGTATTTCTAATTGTAATGTCGTTTTGCGAAATAGAAAATGCATATGTGAGTTTTTCAACAGCAGATCAGGCAGAAAAGTATTATGGAATTGAAAAAAATAAAATAGATGAAATATATGGTGAAGATTCCATAGAGGTATTATATCTTGAAGATAGACAAATGAATAGTAAAATAATTTATAAAGAAGAAGGAGGGTGGAAATGTACATCACATTCTGAGATAAAATGTCTTTATAATAGGGCTGATTTTAAGAAAGATAATACAATTGTTGTGCGAGAATGTACGATAACCGGAGAACTGTATATCAGTGTTATTTGTGGAAAGAAAGATAATAAAGATTTCCAGATATCAGATACACAAAATACAATTTTTACAAAAAAAGAATTTGTAAATAAAAATGGAGAACAGATAAGTTATAATGGCTATCTTGGAAAAGAAAAACCAAAAAATTATGTGATTTACTTAGATGGCGAAGAGATATCTATAGACTGGAACGAAAGTGATATTATGATTGTTTGACAGGAACAAAGTTAAAGATGAATAAAGTTGATTATGAAGAGAACGATTGGCATTCCCCCACCGACCGTTTTTTTTGTACCCATTTTTAAGAAAAAGAGAGGTGAAAACTATGAAATACAGAATAATTACATTAATTGGTCTTGCCGGAAGTACTCTGGCAGTGTGTTTTGGAGGCTGGGATAAATTCCTGCAGACATTGCTTTTGTTTATGGCAATCGACTGGTTTACAGGAGGAATCCTTCTTCCGGCAGTATTTGGAAAAAGTCCGAAATCTGAAAATGGTGCACTGGAAAGCAGAGCTGGATGGAAAGGTTTGTGCAGAAAAGGCATGACATTGTTGTATGTTCTCATTGCTGCCCGTCTGGATGCATTGATGGGGACAGAATATCTGAGAGATGCGGTATGCATTGGATTTATTGCAAATGAAGGTCTTTCTATCATAGAGAATGCGGGACTGATGGGTCTGCCTCTTCCGGAAAGCATTTGCCAGGCAATTGATGTACTGAAACGACATTCACAAAATACGATAGAAAAACAGACTTAGAAAAGATATATGATTTCAGCAGAAAGGAGCAGATTATGAATATAAATCAGCAGTATATATCAGAAAGAAACAGTTATTCGGGACAAATACCAAGATATATTGTAATCCACAATACGGACAATTACAGCACAGGTGCAGATGCCAGGGCTCATGCAATGGCACAGTATCATGGGAATTTTGATGGATATTCAGCTCATGTGTATGTGGATGATAAATCAGCATATCAGGCAATGCCATATAGCAGAGGCGCATGGCATGTAGGGGTGAATTATGGAGGAAGATTATTTGGAACAGTGAATAACCGTAATTCTGTAGGAATTGAAATGTGTGTGCAGGCCGGTTTTGATTATGATAAGGCATTTGCAAATACAGCAGAGGTGTGCAGACAGCTTATGTCGGAATTGAATATTCCGGCAGACAGAGTAGTACAGCACTATGATGTATGCGCCAAAAACTGTCCTTCCGCTATCCGTGCAAAAAATGACTGGAACCGTTTTAAAAAGCTGATTCAGGGAAAGGAAAAAGAGAATTCACCTTCAGGAGGAAAGGAAATAACGCTGACAGAAGAACTGCGAGTCATCTTTCCTGAATTATCCAGAGGATGTACGGGTACAGCTGTAAAGATGCTGCAGGTATTTTTACAGGTGCAGGCAGATGGTATTTTCGGAACAGAAACAGAAAATGCGCTTCGTACATTTCAGAAGAATACGAATCAGTTGGCTGATGGAATTTGTGGCAGAAATAGTTGGATGGCGATTGCTGTACATATGAGAGAGAATACGTATGCAGGTTATTAATATTTGACAGAGTTTAATAAAATTCATTTTGTAAAGACAGTTGCTGTATAGCTTGACTGTGCCATATCTATTCGGAGAATCAAAAATGATCATATATAGTAAAAGAGTATTTGCGGTCAACTATAATTATGTTCAGGATTGACCATATATAATAAAAGAGTGATTGAGGTCAACAATAAACATAATTAGTGATGACCGTATATAATAAAAGAGCGATTGAGGTCAACGATAAACATAATTAGTGATGACCGTATATAATAAAAGAGCGATTGAGGTCAACAATAAACGTGATTAGTGATGACCGTATATAATAAAAGAGCGATTGAGGTCAACAATAAACGTGATTAATGATGACCGTATATAATAAAAGAGCAATTGCAGTCAACAATAAACATGTTCAGGATTGACCTCATATAATAAAAGTACAATCGCAGGTCAATTAAAATTTTGATTATAGTTGACCTGAAATGAAAATCAAAAAATAAAGTCAATACAAATAGTATTTTGGGTATCTTTCGTTCATGGTAATATTTCCTGAGATATGTCTTGCGCATTGATTGCTACAAAAAATAAATTACTTTTCGCTAAGATGTAGAAAAGCCCATTTTTCTGTGATAAGATGATAAGGATTCGATAAACAATGACTGTTTTACGAACAGACAGAAAGCATGCATCAAACTGCATGACAGAAGAGAACGGAGTTGAAAAGGTGAAAAAAAGAAAAAATTTTTTCAGAAGTCTGCGTTTTCGTATTCTGATCATCCTGATCATTCTGGGAATCGTGCCGGGGGTTATTGTAACATATACGATGCTTCATAACTATCAGAACCGGGCGGTTGCAATGCTTACAGAGACAGTGGGTGATCAGTGCGATATTTTATGTAATCTGATCATCAGGGAGAATTATCTCAATGATACAGATTCAGAGATTGTAAACAGCAAGCTGGAACTGTTTTCCAATGTGTATAACGGACGCATCCTGCTGGCTGACAGAGATTTTAAGATAGTAAGTGATACCTTCCACACAGAGGAGGGAAAGACGCTTCTCAGTTCACTGGCTGTAGCCTGTCTGAAAGGAGAAGAGACAAGCAATTATGACGCCAGAAGTAAAGTACTGGAGCTTGCAGTTCCTGTACAGAGTCCGGATGTGCAGCAGCTTCAGGGCGTGATGCTGGTAAGTGTTTCGGCTGTTGATATTGCGGAAACACTGGCAGAGATGGAACAGAGAGGCGTGATGCTGATTGGAAGTATTGTTGTTCTTTCGGTATTTCTGGCATGGCTGCTCTCTACAATACTTGTAAAACCACTTGCAAGAGTGACGAAGGCCATTGAAGATCTGACAGATGGCATGCTGGATGAAGAAATCAGTGTTCCTGACTATACGGAGACAGAGCTGATCACAGATGCATTCAACAAGATGGTCAACCGCATGAAAATTCTTGATGAATCCAGGCAGGAGTTTGTATCCAATGTGTCCCATGAACTGAAGACACCCCTGACTTCCATGAAGGTTCTGGCAGATTCTCTGGTTGGACAGCAGGGAGTCCCGGAGGAACTGTATCAGGAGTTTATGAGTGATATTACTGCTGAAATCGACAGAGAGAATAAGATCATTACAGATCTGCTCTCACTGGTAAAGATGGATAAGAAAGCAGCAGATGTGAACATTACACATATGGATATCAATCAGCTTCTGGAGGATATCCTCAAGCGCTTGCGTCCCATTGCAGACAGGCGCAATATCGATCTGATCCTGGATTGCTTCCGACCTGTGGATGCAGATGTGGATGAGGTGAAGTTTACGCTTGCCATCAGCAATCTGGTGGAGAATGGAATTAAATATAATGTGGATGATGGATGGGTGCGTGTGTCTCTGGATGCAGACCATAAATATTTCTATATAACAGTGGCGGATTCCGGTATGGGAATCCCTGAGGACAGTATAGAAAGAATCTTTGAGCGTTTCTATCGTGTGGACAAGTCCCATTCCAAGGAAATCGGGGGAACCGGTCTGGGACTGGCGATCACCAAGAGTTCTATTGCAATGCACCATGGAACGATCAAAGTATTCAGTAAAGAAGGAGAGGGAACTACATTCTCTGTGCGTATTCCTCTGTCTTATATACCGTCATAGGAGGTGCCATTGTGAAAAAGAAACTTTCAATCATTATAACAGCGTTAATACTAAGCATCCTTGCGGCCGGGTGTTCTGTGGAGATACATGAAGATTCGGGTAAGCAGGATGCCAAATATTATCTGTACGATATCAGCTCTGATGAAACTCAGCTTCAGAAAGAAAGTTACTCTCCGGAAGAGACAACCGCAGATTATATGCTTAAGGATATGATGCAGCGGATGAACAGCCAGCAGACAGATTCGCAGAACCGGGTCAGTCTGCTTCCTGAAGGAGTACAGATGAATTACAGTGTAGAAGAGGATGTGCTGGTGGTCAACTTTAACAGTCAGTACAGCAGCATGAGCCGCGCCAGGGAATTACTTGTGCGGGCAGGTGTTGTGAAGACTTTTCTTCAGGTTCCGGGGATTAATTCTGTGCGTTTTACAATAGAAAATGAAGATCTGACAGATTCCAGGGGACAGGCTGTGGGAAATATGACTGCGGATACCTTTGCCGAGTTCACAGGAACTGAACCGGATGCCTATTGCAGCAATACCTTTACGCTTTATTTTACTGATAAGAGTGGTCAGAAGCTGGTAAAAGAACAGCGTACTGTGCGGTATAAACGCAGTATCCCCAAAGAGAGGATCGTTCTGGAACAGTTAATGAAGGGACCGCTGGAAAAAGGGCATTACCCCACAATTCCGGAGAATACGGAGGTTCTGAATGTGACCATAGCAGACAGGATCTGCTATGTGGCATTTGACGGAGTATTTTCTTCCTATGCGCTGGATGTATCGGAGAAAATACCGGTATATTCTGTGGTAAATTCGCTGCTGGATGCGCTGGATGCAGACAAAGTGCAGATTACGGTCGGCGGGAAGGACAGGCTGGATACCTTTGGTAAGAAGATGGAGCTGTATCATTTTTATGAAAGAAATGATAAGCTGGTAGTCAAGGAAAAAGAGTGATATTCATAAACGAAGAGGAGGCACAAAAGTGAGGAGACGCCCTGTGTGTATCCTGTGCATGCTTCTGGTTGTTTTTCTGTGTGTGACAGACTGGCTGGGATTTTCCCTGATAAGGGGGAATCCACTGCCACAGTCTGTGCAGACATGGATCAGAAAGCATCCGGAATCCACCATCTGCGGGGAGGTGGTCAGGTGCCGGGAGAATGAAGATTTTCAATCTGTATATCTTAGAAATACTTATCTTATTTACAATTCTGAAAAAGTTTCCATTGATAATATAAAGGTTTATTTAAAACAAAAAAAGAATCATAGCGGTAACAGTGATGTTGATAAACTTCTGGCAGGAAGTCTTGTTCTGGTGTCCGGAAAACTGGAAGAGGTGCAAAGCCCCACGAATCCGGGAGAGTTTGACAGTAAAGCATACTATGGCTGCCAGAGGATCTATTATGTGATGAAGAAAGGAAAGATAAAGAAGCAGTCGCAGAGTCATTCTGTATATGGGCAGTTCCTGATCGATATGCAGCAGAAATTTGCAGGTATTCTGGAGAAGACCTGTGGAATGGAAGTTGGAGCGTTTGAAGCAATCGTGCTGGGAGATAAAACAAATCTGGATCCGGAGTTGAAAATGCGTTATCAGATGGCAGGAATTATACATATCCTGGCGATTTCGGGGCTCCATATCAGTCTTCTTGGAATGGGACTGTATAATCTGTTGAAAAAAATCGGTCTGGGTATCTGGCCGGCAGGCCTGCTGGCGCTGGTGATCATGCTTCAGTATGGGATGATGACCGGAGGGACTGTTTCAACTATGCGGGCAGTATGTATGTTTTTACTTTCTGTAGGTGCAAAGATTGCAGGACGGATTTATGATATGCCTACAGGAATGGCGGCTGCGGCGATCCTGATCCTTATGGAAAATCCGGCGTATCTGCTTGATGGAGGTTTTCTGCTGTCTTTTGGATCGGTGATTGGGATTGGCTGTGTCTGGCCAATGGTGCAGGAGGGGATGGATGTATTAAACCGGAAAAAACGAAGTAAGGTTAATGAGAAGGGAAAAATCAGAAATAAACTTCTGATGTCATTTCTGGCATCCGGAGTTGTGCAGCTTACCACACTTCCCATAGTGCTGTGGTTTTACGGAGAAGTGTCGGTGATGGGGATTTTTCTGAATCTGCTGGTGCTTCCTACTGTGGGGATTGTACTGGGAAGCGGAACTGCCGGTGCATTACTTGGATTAGTCACTGTCAGAGGAGCGTTTCTGGCTGTTGTTCCGGGCAGAATTATTCTGAGAGGATATGAGTTCCTGACAGTGCTGCTGGTGCGACTCTCGTTTTGTACATGGATCGGCGGAAAGCCGGAAGTGTGGCAGATCGTTGGATATTATCTGGTTCTGGCAACAGCGGTGTGGATGTACAGAGCGGGTGTGATGAAAAGTGAAAATGGTAAGATCTTTGCGTGGAAAATCCGGGCTGTATATGCAGGTATGGTATGCTTTGCAATTCTGCTGATCAGTTACAGACCGCATGAAAATTTCCGCATCGCCTGTCTGGATGTGGGACAGGGAGACGGAATTGTGGTGGAAATAGAAAACAGATGGAATATCCTGATCGACGGGGGCAGTACGAATAAGAATGAACTGGGAAAATATCAGCTGCTCCCATACTTGAAGAGCAGAGGGATTTCCAGACTGGACGGAATTTATGTTTCTCACACAGATGAAGATCATATCAGCGGGGTGCGGGAACTTCTGGAATTTGTTGAGAAAGATCTGACTTCTCTGCGCATAGAGAATCTGATCCTGCCCAAATGGAGCGATATTCAGGAGAATAAAAATTATCGGGAGCTGACAGAGCTGGCAGAGTCAGCGGGAGTCCGGGTGCTTACTATGAAAGCAGGAGATGAGATCAGATATGGAACTGTCAGACTGAAGGTTCTGTGGCCGGAGTCCACAGCATCAGGGAAGGAAGTAAATGAAGATGCGATGGTTCTGGAAATGATAAGCAAAGATTTCAAAGGGCTTTTTACCGGAGATATCGGGATGGTGACAGAAGAAAAACTGATACAGAATGGGTGTCTTGAAGATGTGGACTTCCTGAAAACTGCTCATCACGGTTCCAGATATTCTACAGGAGCAGAGTTTCTGAAAATCGTCAGACCGGAACTGGCTGTTGTTTCCTGTTCTGCAACAAACACATACGGGCATCCGTCGCCGGATACGCTGGAACGGCTGAAGAAGAGTGGAAGCAGAGTGCTGATCACCAGAGACTGTGGGGCGGTTACAATAGTCAATGGAAAATCTGTTTCTGCCTTTAACCGAATCAAGTAAGACCCCTGTGGAGATGTGAAAAGCAATAAGCAGTAGGATTTTCAAAGTGGTTACGTTCACAGTAACTCAAAGCAAACAATGTTGTCATAATTATATACAGGTGTCTTGACACCTGTATATCCGGGGAGTATAATTGCACAGACAAACGAAAATCAGGCATGATGTGAGGAAAGAAAGATGAAAGAACATTATGATGTCATTATTGTGGGAACAGGGGCAGCCGGACTGTACTGTGCACTGAACCTTCCGGAGAAAATGAAAATCCTGCTTATCACCAAGCAGGAGGCAGACCAGTCAGATTCATTCCTGGCACAGGGCGGAATCTGTATGCTGCGCGGCGAAGATGACTATGAAAATTATTTTGAAGATACCATGCGGGCAGGACATTATGAGAATAATAAACGGGCAGTAGATCTGATGATCCGCAGTTCCAATGATATTATCAGAGATCTTCTGCGTTATCATGTGGATTTTGCAAGGGATGGCCTGGGAAATCTGGCATTTACCAGAGAGGGAGCACATTCCCAGCCAAGAATTCTTTTTCATGAGGATATTACAGGAAAAGAAATCACACAGACTCTCTTAACTGCTGCAAAAATAAAAGAAAATATTGAAATTTGTGAATATATGACTATGGTAGACCTGATCTCCAAAGACAATACAGTCTGCGGAATCATTGCAATGGACCGGAATGACCAGGCATTTCCTGTTTATTCTCAGTATGTGGTTCTTGCCTGCGGCGGAATCGGCGGGCTTTTTAAAAACTCTACCAACTTTTCGCATATTGCGGGAGATGGTGTGGGAATTGCAATGAAGCACCATGTGGAAATGGAAAATCTGGACTATATCCAGATTCATCCGACAACTCTCTATTCAAAGAAACCCGGACGGCGTTTCCTGGTTTCAGAATCAGTCAGAGGAGAAGGTGCTCTTCTGTATGATAAGAACGGACAGCGTTTTACAAACGAATTACAGCCGAGAGATCTGCTGAGCCAGAAGATTTTTGCCCAGATGGAAAAGGATGGAACAGAGTTTGTATGGGAAGATATGCGCCCTCTGGGAGAGAAAACAATTCTGGAACATTTTCCTCATATTTATGAACAATGCGTGGAAGAAGGTTTTGATCCGAGAAAAGAGCCAATCCCGGTTGTTCCGGCACAGCATTATTTTATGGGTGGGATCAAGGTAAATCTGGGAAGCAAAACTTCCATGAAGGGACTTTATGCCTGTGGAGAGACAAGCTGTAATGGCGTCCATGGAAGAAACCGTCTGGCAAGTAATTCTCTTCTGGAATCTCTGGTCTTTGCAAGAAAGGCTGCAGATGATATGATATTTGGACAGACACCGGAATATGTGCGGGCAGATGCAATTGATATGAATATGTATGAAAGCAGAGAAGAACTGCTTAATGCCTGCCACGAAACCGTATTAAAAGAGATTGAAAGGATGAAAAAAAGTCATGAATAGTATTACAATGAAAATGCAGGCAGACAAGCTGATCCGTATGGCGCTTCAGGAGGACATTACCAGTGAGGATGTTTCCACGAATGCAGTGATGCGAAGCGCAGTAAAAGGAACCGTAGATCTGATCGCAAAGGAAGACGGAATCATTGCCGGACTGGATGTATATGCGAGAGTATTCCAGATTCTGGATGAGAAAACAGAGATCAGTTTCAACTTTAAAGACGGTGAGGCAGTAAAGAAGGGCGATCTTCTTGGAACAGTAACAGGAGATATCCGGGTGCTTCTTTCCGGAGAGAGAGTTGCCCTGAATTATCTCCAGAGAATGAGTGGTATCGCTACTTATACAAAACAGGTTTCAAAGCTTCTGGAAGGAAGTAAGGTAACACTTCTGGACACCAGAAAGACAACTCCGAACTGTCGTGTTTTTGAAAAATATGCTGTACGTATAGGCGGCGGATGCAACCACAGATATAATCTTTCTGACGGAGTACTGCTTAAGGATAATCATATCGGAGCAGCCGGAAGCGTAGCGAAAGCAGTGGCCATGGCAAAAGAATATGCACCATTTGTCCGTAAGATCGAGATTGAAGTAGAGACTATGGAACAGGTAAAAGAAGCAGTAGAAGCAGGAGCAGATATCATTATGCTTGACAATATGACACCGGAAATGATGAAAGAAGCAGTAGAGCTTATCGCAGGCCGGGCACAGACAGAATGCTCCGGAAATATCACAAAGGAAAATATCGCCAAAATCCTGGAAACAGGTGTGGATTTTGTTTCCAGCGGTGCACTGACACATTCTGCTCCAATCCTTGACATTTCCATGAAGAATCTTCATGCAATATAATAACATGGCAGCGGATAATTTGCTATAGGATTATATCGTGGAGAAAGGATGGGAAAGTATGAATACTGCTCAGAGAAGAACTGAAATTTTAAAGCTCCTTCAGCAGGAAGAAAAACCTGTGGCTGCCAGGGCGATGGCATCACAGTTCGGAGTAAGCAGACAGGTGATCGTGCAGGATATGGCTGTGATACGTGCATCTACACCGGGAATCCTGTCAACGACCAGAGGATATGTGTTGCAGCAGGATAAAGATATTGCATGCACCAGAGAATTTAAAGTACGCCATGGGCAGGAACAGGCAGCGGAGGAACTGAATCTGATCGTGGACTGTGGCGGGCGAGTGAAAAATATCAGCATCAGCCACAGGGTTTATGGCCGTGTCACTGCAGAGATGGATATTCGTTCCAGACAGGATGTGAATGAATTTGTCCAGGCGATCAATAGCAGCCATTCCAGCGTATTAAGCAGTGCTACTTCCGGGTATCATTATCATCTGATAGAAGCATCCAGCCAGGAAAGGCTGGATCTGATCGGAGAACAGTTAAAGAAAGCAGGTTTCCTTGCACCACTTCAGCCATGGGAAAAGGAAAAACATCATAATATATAAGTAAGAAGGGATTCAGAAGATGACAATAGCAGAAATTCAGCAGGAAATCCTGCGAATGAAAAAAGAACAGGATATCTGTATTCTTGCACACGCATATCAGGGTCAGGAGATTCTGGAAGTAGCAGACTATACAGGAGATTCCTATGGCCTGAGTGTACAGGCGTCCAAAAGAGACTGCAGCGGTGTGATCATGTGCGGCGTGCGTTTTATGGCAGAAACCTGCAAGATTTTAAGCCCGAAGAAGAGAGTATGGCTTGCTAATCCTGTAGCCGGATGTCCCATGGCAGAGCAGTTGGATCTGGAAGGTCTGCGTGAATTAAAAGCACAGTATCCGGATTATGCAGTTGTCGCCTATATTAATACAACTTCAGAACTGAAAACAGAATGTGACGTATGCGTTACGTCCTCATCAGCAGTTGAAATCTGCAAAAAGCTGGAGCAGGATAAGATTTTATTTATTCCGGATCCGAACCTGGGACATTATGTGGCGGAAAAGCTTCCGGAGAAAACTTTTGCATTTTATAAAGGCGGATGTCCGAGACATATCGTGGTCAGTGCAAAAGATGTAGAAAAAGCCCGCGCAACGCATCCGGATGCACTTTTCCTGGTACACCCGGAATGCCGTCAGGAAGTAGTAGAGCAGGCTGATTATGTAGGCTCCACCACAGGAATCATGGAATTTGCAAAGAAATCTGAACATAAAGAATTTATCATCGGAACAGAAAACAGCATTGTAGAGCATCTTCAGTTTGAATGTCCTGATAAGAAATTTTACCCGGTTGCAGTACAGCTTACATGCATGAATATGAAGGTTACCACCTTAATGGACATCTACAACTGCCTGAAAGGACAGGGCGGGGAAGAAATCCTCCTTCCGGAAAATATCATGGAAGGCGCCGGAAAATGCATTCACAGAATGGTGGAGCTGGGCGGCTGAATAATAATCTGAAATTTTCTGCTGGCTATTATGTCATGGAATTGATACAATAAAAGTAACGTTACTGAGAACAGTAACAAAGTAACTGCTCTGCAGTCTGATATCTTGGTATCTGTGAATAGAACAACAGATTGCTGAACAGTTACAGACAAAACAGCCTCAGGAGTAGAAAATTGAAAAACATACAGGCAGACATTAAATCAGGAAATTTTAAACAGGTGTATCTTCTCTATGGAGAGGAAGCATATCTGAAACAACAGTATAAACAGAATCTGGTAAAGGCACTGAATCCGGATGGGGATACTATGAACTTCAATCACTATGAAGGCAAGGGGATTGATGTAAAACAGTTGATCGACCTCTGTGAAACTATGCCATTTTTCGCAGAGCGCAGAGTTGTTTTGCTGGAAGATACAGGTTTTTTCAAAAATAAGTGTGAGGAACTGGCAGATTATATGAAAGAGCTGCCGGACTATCTGTATCTGGTTTTTGCAGAAACGGAAGTAGACAAGAGAAACCGCATGTACAAAGCAGTAAAAGCCTGCGGAAGTATTGCGGAATTTATCAGACAGGATGAAAAAACTCTGATGCGCTGGGCAGCAGGGATCCTGGGGAAAGCCGGAAAAAAGATCACCCAGAGAGACATGGAACTTCTGCTGACCAAAACAGGAACTGATATGGGGAATCTCAGGATGGAGATGGAGAAGCTTATCAGTTATACAGAAGGCAGGGATGTGGTGACTGCAGAGGATATTGAAGAAATCTGCACAACCCAGACAACCAACAGAATTTTTGATATGGTGCGTGCGGTAACGGAGAAAAACCAGAAGCGTGCACTGGAACTTTATTATGATCTGCTGACATTGAAAGAACCGCCGATGAGAATCCTGTTTCTTCTTGCGAAGCAGTATCGCCAGCTGCTGTTGGCAAAACAGTTTGCAGCAGCAGGACTTGCACAGACAGAAATAGCTTCGAAACTGGGAGTTCCCGGATTTGTTGTGAGAAACATTACAACATGTGCCAGAGCTTACACCATATCTGAACTGGAACAGGCAGTAAAAGATTTTGTGGATGCGGAAGAATCAGTAAAAACAGGACGACTGGAAGATAAGCTGAGCGTAGAATTACTGATCATTAAGTACAGCAGTAAAGTAAAATAGGAAAAACGGTAACTGCCGGATATTCTGGCAGTTACAAAAGATAATAACAAAAAAGACAGCCACATGACGGTGATGGCTGTCCTTTTTAATCATAAGCTTATAATTAAAAATTCAATCTATAATTAGTCAATGCTGTTAACAGCTTTAGCTAAACGGGCAACTTTTCTTGCACAGTTGTTTTTATGATAAACACCTTTGGATGTAGCTTTGCTGATTGTGGAAACAGCATCCTTTAATGCTACTTCTGCAGCTGTCTTATCTTTATTTGCTACTGCTGCTTCAACTTTCTTCATAGAAGTTTTAACTGCAGATTTGATTGCTTTGTTTCTTGCTGCTTTAGTTCTGTTTACTAAAATTCTTTTCTTAGCAGATTTAATGTTAGCCAATTCGTACACCTCCAATTTAATTCGATAAAATATTATTATACTCCTGTCATAGAAACAGACACGGGCGCTCCTATGAACATGCTTATATATATTATCTCAAATAATCTTCCTTGTCAATACATATTTCCATAAAAAAAGCTAAAAATAGATATAAAAGATTGTTATAAGAACGGAGCAAACAGTAACAAATATTGAATGAAGTACGGAGGGAAAAGAGATGCTGGATAATTACGGAATAAGAACAGACCTGGCGCTGGAGGCAACCGAACGGTTTACAGAGGAAAACGTAGAAGTCCGGGGAGTGGAGATCCACGAAGATTATAACGAAGAGAAAGATATCCGTACCACTGTGGTAAAGATCACCACAGAAAACGGTGCCCGGACAATGGGACGGCCCCAGGGAAGCTATATTACGATAGAAGCTCCGGGGCTTTCTGTACATGATGAGGATTATCACAGAGAAATTTCCCTGGAAATCGCCCGTCATTTACAGAATGTGATCAATCTGGAGCGTGAGCTGTCCATTCTGGTAGTAGGTCTGGGAAATTCAGCGATCACAGCCGATTCCCTGGGGCCTCATGTGGTAGAAAATCTTCATATAACGAGACATATGATAAGAGAGTATGGCCTGCAGAGCCTTGGAAAAGAAAAAATGCACCGTATCAGCGGAATTATCCCGGGAGTAATGGCGCAGACAGGGATGGAGACATCTGAAATCATACAGGGAATCGTGGCAGAGACAAAGCCGGACATAGTGATTGCCATTGATGCGCTGGCAGCAAGAAGCACCAGACGCCTGAACCGTACAATTCAGATCACAGATACAGGAATCAACCCGGGTTCCGGTGTAGGCAATCACAGAGTGGGGCTTACAGAAGAAAATCTGCAGGTAAAAGTGATCGGGATCGGAGTACCCACCGTAGTAGATGCGGCAACTATCGTCCATGATTCCATGGCACACCTTCTGGAAGCTCTGGAAGAGGCAGAACAGAAAGAATTTCTGGAAGAAATGATATCTCCTCATCTTCACACCATGTTTGTAACTCCCAAAGATGTGGATGAGACAGTAAAATACCTGAGCTTCACAATCTCAGAAGGACTGAACATGGCGTTTGAGGAAATAGGCGGCTGACCGGAAAATTGTTCCGTCAGTGTGAACAGGGTATAAATGGGAAAACATGGACATAGGATAAGTCAAGAGGTGATCCATGTGACAAACGTTCAGAAAGCGTTCTGCATTCTGCTTAGTATGTGCTTTTTTGCCACTCTGGCAGTATTGCCGGGGACATTTTTTACAGGAGAAAATGTGTACAGGCATCTGCCCCTGTACCGCTTTCTGGAAAAAAGAGCTCATATGAGTTCCTATGAAGATATTGAAACTTATAAAAAAATAGCAGGAGAAAACGGAAAATATCTGGGAGAGCGTGCACGGTCCGAACAATTGCTGGCAGAAAAAAACGAATCTGAAGAATTACAGACACCAGAATCTACACCGGTACCGAAAGAAACAGCAATTCCTTCGAAAACAGTAAAATCAGCGAAAATATCAGAGTCAGCGAAAATATCAGAATCAGAACAAACTTCAAAAAAATCAGACAAGACACCTAAACCGAAAAAGATAACTGCGTCACCGGAAAATCATGAAACGGACAAATCACAGAAGCCGCAAGAGTCAGCAGCGCAGAATGACCAAAATATTCAGAACAGCACAGAAACCATTGCTGCTGCAGTTCCTCATCCAATAATCGACCTGTCCCCCGAAAAACTGGCAGATTATAATTATCTTCTGGGACAATTCTATATCGTAGATTCCAACACAGAAGCAGATGCCGTACAGATCAATGCCGGGGATTTTCTGAAACAGGACTTAAAAATTACCAAAGAAACCGATACCCCTCAGATTCTGATCTATCACAGCCATTCGCAGGAAACCTTTGCAGATTCCAGAGAAGGGGAAGAATCCGACACGATTGTAGGAGTAGGAGATTATCTGACACAGCTTCTCACAGAAAACTACGGTTATCAGGTAGTCCATCTCAAAGAGCAGTTTGACATGGCAGGCGGTGAACTGGACCGCAGCGCCGCTTATGATTATGCCCGCGATTATCTGGAACCCTACCTGCAGGAAAACCCGGATATCCAGGTGATCATAGACCTTCACCGGGACGGCGTCCCTGAAGACCGGCATCTTGTAACAGAGATCAATGGAAAACCCACAGCTCAGATCCTTTTTTACAATGGACTGAGTTATACGACATCCAAAGGTTCCCTGGACTATCTGCCAAATCCCTACATACAGCAAAACCTGGCATTTTCCTTCCAGCTGGAATATCAGGCAGCCCAATACTATCCTCAATTTTACCGGGGAATTTACCTTGCAGGTTACCGTTACAATCTCCACCTCCGTCCCCGCTCCCTTCTTCTGGAAGCCGGAGCCCAGACCAACACTGTCCAGGAAGTAAAAAATGCCATGGAACCATTTGCCGACATCTTAGACAAGGTACTGCAGGGTTGAATTCCAATTACCAGGATGTTTCTGGTTACTGTTTCTGTGCGTCCATGTAGATAAATAGATGACAAACCCTTCCCCCATATGTTATAATACAAAATTAGCAAACCCATCAATTATAGTATATAAGAAAGAACTCAGGAGGGAATTCCTTAATGATAGACCAGAGCAAAATCAGAAATTTCTGTATTATTGCACACATAGACCACGGCAAATCCACTCTTGCCGACCGAATCATCGAAATGACCGGCACTCTGACAGAACGTGAAATGCAGTCACAGGTACTGGACAACATGGAACTTGAAAGAGAACGTGGAATCACCATTAAATCTCAGGCAGTACGAATCGTATACAAAGCCAAAGACGGCGAAGAATACATCTTCAACCTGATCGACACCCCCGGCCATGTAGACTTCAATTACGAAGTATCCCGAAGCCTTGCAGCCTGCGACGGTGCAATCCTGGTAGTAGATGCAGCTCAGGGAATCGAAGCCCAGACACTGGCAAATGTATATCTTGCCCTTAACCATGACCTGGATGTCCTTCCGGTCATCAACAAAATCGACCTGCCAAGCGCAGAACCGGATCGTGTGGTAAATGAAATCGAAGATGTCATCGGCCTTGAAGCCCATGACGCACCAAGGATTTCTGCCAAAACAGGACTTAATGTAGAAGAAGTCCTGGAACAGATCGTAACAAAGATCCCGGCACCTCATGGCGATGTAGATGCACCATTAAAAGCCCTGATCTTTGACTCCATTTATGATGCATACAAAGGCGTTATCGTATTCTGCCGTGTCATGGATGGCCGTGTGAAAAGAGGCACCCAGATCCATATGATGGCAACAGGCTTCACCACAGAAGTTGTGGAAGTCGGATACTTTGGTGCAGGACAGTTCATTCCATGCGAGGAACTGACAGCAGGCATGGTAGGATACATCACTGCGAGTATTAAAAACCTTGGTGACACTCGTGTAGGTGATACAGTTACAGATAAGGAAAGACCATGTGCAGAAGCACTTCCGGGCTATAAGAAAGTAAATCCTATGGTATACTGCGGATTATACCCGGCAGATGGTGCCAAATACGGTGATCTGAGAGATGCTCTTGAGAAGCTTCAGCTCAATGACGCCTCTCTGTTCTATGAACCGGAGACATCTGTAGCCCTTGGCTTTGGTTTCCGATGTGGTTTTCTGGGATTGCTCCATCTTGAGATTATTCAGGAGCGTCTGGAAAGAGAATACAACCTTGATCTTGTGACCACAGCTCCCGGTGTTATTTATAAAGTATACAAAACTAACGGCGAAGTTATCAATCTGACAAACCCAAGCAATCTGCCGGATCCATCAGAGATTGAATACATGGAAGAACCAATGGTAAATGCCGAGATCATGGTAACAACTGAATTTATCGGTGCAATTATGGATCTTTGCCAGGAACGAAGAGGGCAGTATCTGGGAATGGATTATATGGAAGAAACACGTGCGCTTCTGAAATATAAGCTGCCGTTAAATGAGATTATCTATGATTTCTTTGATGCCCTCAAATCCCGTTCCAGAGGCTATGCTTCTCTGGATTACGAACTCTGCGGATATGAGCGCAGCGAGCTTGTGAAACTGGATATTCTGGTAAACAAAGAAGAAGTGGATGCTCTTTCCTTTATCGTACATGCAGATACAGCATATGAGAGAGGCCGTAAGATGTGCGAGAAATTAAAAGATGAGATTCCCCGCCAGCTTTTTGAGATTCCGATCCAGGCAGCTGTCGGAAGCAAGATTATTGCCAGAGAGACAGTCAGAGCCATGCGTAAGGATGTACTTGCCAAGTGTTACGGCGGTGATATTTCCCGTAAGAAGAAACTTCTGGAGAAACAGAAGGAAGGTAAGAAACGTATGCGTCAGGTAGGCAATGTGGAGATTCCGCAGAAAGCATTTATGAGTGTATTGAAACTGGATGATAAATAAAGTATGAATGGTAACTATTCGGCAGCCTGCTGTCCACATAACTGTGAAGGTACTGAACAGTTATCTGTGAATAGTGCTCATTTCAACAGAAGGTTAAAATATTGAAGAAAATGATTAAGCGAAAAACAGTTATACTATGTATGTTATTGCTTGGAATTTCTGTCTCCGGATGTGGGAAAACCAGGGAGGTAGATGAAGCGTCCTCCAAAGTGATCCAGATCAGTGTTGCGCCGGAAGAGACAAGTCCCACTCCGGCACCGGATCAGGTAGCTTCCGCAGCAGTTACCACCAATGGTAATCTGACAATGGTAAATACGTATCTGGCAGAACAGGATGCAGCAGGTATCTCATCTGCGGAAAGTTCAGACAGCCAAAGTGATGCCGACAGTACAGATAACAGTGTCGACTCAGCAGATAACAATGAGCAAGACAGCAGTACATCAGATACTGAGGAATAGAAAACAGGTCATAACAGGAGCAGATTACAATGGAGAGAAGAAATATCACAGATTCTCCCATGGAAATCTATATCCACATTCCATTTTGCATAAAAAAATGTGATTACTGTGATTTCCTTTCCGGTCCGTCAGGTCCAAAGGAGCAGGCTGATTATGTAGATGCTCTGCTTGAAGAAATCAATGCAGCAGAAGAAGGAAAAGGAAGGAGTGTATCCTCTGTATTTATTGGAGGGGGCACTCCTTCTGTTTTGGATGAGAGATTCATAGGAGAAATTTTAAATCATATAAGACGAAAATTTCAGATTGCGGATCATGCTGAGATCACCATAGAAGTAAACCCGGGGACTGCAGACAGAAACAAACTGCAGGCATACAGAACATATGGAATCAACCGCCTGAGCATAGGTTTACAGTCGCCGGATGACAGAGAACTGAAGATCCTTGGAAGAATCCACAATTATGAGCAGTTTCTGGAGACTTACAGAAGTGCAAGAGAGGCAGGGTTCGACAATATCAATATTGATCTGATGAGTGCGATCCCGGATCAGACTTATGAAGGATGGATCCACAATCTTCGCACTGTTGCAGGACTGGATCCGGAACATATTTCCGCATACAGCCTGATCATTGAGGAGGGCACACCTTTTGCATCGCGGACGCTGAATTTGCCGGATGAAGATGCGGAGTACAATATGTATGAGGCAACAGCACAGATTCTGAGAGAATATGGCTTTGAGCAGTATGAGATTTCCAATTACGCAAAGAAAGGCAGAGAATGCAGGCATAACGTGGGCTATTGGATCCGACAGGATTATCTGGGGTTTGGCCTGGGAGCTTCCTCTCTTTATGGAAAGGAACGTTTTGCCAATACACAGGATATGAAAAAATATCTGGAAAACAGCAGAACTCCGGAAAAAATAAGAGAAAAAGAGCCGCCCCTCACCAGAGAGGATGAGATGGCGGAGTTCATGTTTCTGGGACTTCGTATGACCAGAGGAATCTCAAAAGCTGAGTTTGAGCGGCAGTTTGGCAGTGAAATAGATGCAATATACGGGGATGTTCTGAGAAAATATAAGTCAATGGGACTGCTTTTGGAAGAAAACGGAAGGATTTTTCTGAGCAGAGAAGGAATCCATGTAAGCAATTCCGTTATGGCGGATTTTTTGCCGTAAACGCCTTGACGAACAAATGTTCCTGTATTATACTGATGCCATGAGGATTGCGGGGCAGCGAAACTGCGCACAATCCATGAATATCATAACATACGAAAAAGGTGTAACTGTCAAGGTAAGAAACAGTTATTATTTATAAATGAAAAACAGGAGGCCCACAATGGCAGCAGATACAACGAAGAAGCACTTTATCAGGATCAGAGGTGCCAATGTTAATAATCTTAAGAATTTAAGTGTGGATATTCCCAGAGACAAGTTTGTGGTATTTACAGGACTGAGTGGCTCCGGTAAATCTTCACTGGCTTTTGATACCATCTATGCAGAGGGTCAGCGCCGTTATATGGAATCTCTCTCTTCCTATGCAAGACAGTTCCTGGGACAGATGGAGAAGCCGGATGTGGAGAGCATCGAAGGTCTGCCGCCGGCCATTTCCATTGATCAGAAATCTACCAACCGCAATCCCCGTTCCACAGTAGGAACAGTGACAGAAATCTATGATTATTTCCGACTTCTGTATGCCAGAGTGGGAATCCCTCATTGTCCGAAGTGCGGAAGAGAGATTAAGAAGCAGACAGTTGACCAGATGGTAGACAGTATCATGTCTTTTCCGGAGAGAACGAAGATCCAGCTTCTGGCGCCTGTTGTGCGGGGGCGCAAGGGAACTCATGCAAAGCTTCTGGAGCAGGCAAAGAGAAGCGGATATGTACGTGTGCAGATTGACGGAAACCTGTATGAGCTTTCCGAGGAGATCAGTCTGGACAAGAATATCAAGCATAATATAGAGATTGTGGTAGACCGTCTGATCGTGAAGCCCGGGATTGAGAAAAGACTCTCAGATTCCATTGAGACAGTGCTGAATCTGGCAGAGGGCCTTCTGATGGTAGATACTATGGATGGAAATATTCACAATTTCAGCCAGAGTTTCTCCTGTCCTGACTGTGGTATCAGTGTAGATGAGATCGAACCGAGAAGCTTTTCTTTCAATAATCCTTTTGGCGCCTGTCCGGACTGTCTGGGACTTGGGTATAAAATGGAATTTGATATTGATCTGATGATCCCGGATAGATCTCTGAGTATCCTGGATGGTGCCATTGTGGTCACAGGATGGCAGTCCTGCACAAATGAGGGAAGCTTTTCCAGGGCAATCCTGGATGCTCTTGCCAGAGAATATGATTTCAGTCTGGCAACACCTTTTGAGGAGTATCCGGAGAAGATACAGGACATTCTGATCAACGGAACTAATGGACATTCTGTAAAGGTTTACTATAAAGGGCAGCGCGGAGAGGGCGTTTACGATGTGGCGTTTCCGGGGCTGATCCGAAATGTGGAGCAGCGTTACAGAGAGACAGGCTCTGATGCCATGAAGCAGGAGTATGAATCTTTCATGCGCATTACTCCATGTAAAACCTGTAAAGGTCAGAGACTGAAGAAGGAATCACTGGCTGTGACTGTGGCGGATAAGAATATTTATGAGGTCACCAATCTTTCCATAGAGAAGCTGAAAGTCTTTCTGGCTGATATGCAGCTCTCCGAGCAGCAGCAGCTTATCGGCAGACAGATTCTGAAGGAAATCAGGGCAAGGGTAAGTTTCCTGTCAGATGTAGGACTGGATTATCTTTCATTGGGACGTGCGACAGGAACTCTTTCCGGCGGCGAGGCGCAGAGAATCCGTCTGGCTACCCAGATCGGTTCCGGACTGGTGGGAGTTGCCTATATTCTGGATGAACCAAGCATCGGACTGCATCAGAGGGATAATGACAGACTGCTTAGTTCACTGATGAAGCTGCGTGATCTTGGAAACAGCCTGATCGTTGTAGAGCATGATGAAGATACTATGCGTGCTGCAGACTGTATTGTAGATATCGGACCCGGTGCAGGGGAGCATGGCGGACAACTGGTTGCCATGGGAACAGCAGAGGATCTGATGAAGAATGAGGATTCCATTACAGGAGCTTATCTGAGCGGGAAATTAAAGATTCCGGTACCTTCGGAGAGACGGAAGCCAACTGGTTTTCTTACTATCAAGGGAGCGGCAGAGAATAATCTCAAGAATATTGATGTGAAAATTCCCCTTGGGATCATGACCTGTATCACAGGAGTTTCCGGTTCCGGAAAGAGCTCTCTGATCAATGAGATTCTTTATAAACGTCTGGCAAGAGACCTAAACCGGGCAAGAGTGATTCCGGGAAAACATAAGGATATTCTGGGAACAGACCAACTGGATAAGGTTATCAATATTGACCAGTCACCTATTGGCCGTACACCGCGTTCCAATCCTGCGACCTATACAGGGGTATTTGACCAGATCAGAGATCTTTTTGCAGCAACAGCAGATGCCAAGGCAAAAGGATATAAGAAAGGACGTTTCAGCTTTAATGTAAAGGGCGGAAGATGTGAGGCATGCAGCGGTGACGGTATTATCAAGATTGAGATGCATTTCCTTCCGGACGTATATGTACCATGTGAGGTCTGCAAAGGTAAGAGATATAACAGAGAAACCCTGGAAGTAAAGTATAAGGATAAGAATATTTACGATGTGCTGAATATGACGGTGGAGGAAGCACTGACTTTTTTTGAGAATGTTCCTTCTGTTAAAAGAAAGATACAGACTCTTTATGATGTAGGACTTTCCTATATCCGGCTGGGACAGCCGTCCACAGAGCTTTCCGGAGGAGAGGCACAGAGGATCAAGCTTGCCACAGAGCTGAGCAAGCGCAGCACAGGTAAGACTATCTACATTCTGGATGAGCCTACCACAGGTCTGCATTTTGCGGATGTGCATAAGCTGGTGGAGATTCTGAAACGATTATCGGAGGGCGGTAATACAGTAGTTGTGATCGAGCATAATCTGGATGTGATTAAGACCGCAGATTATATCATTGACATCGGACCGGAGGGTGGAGACAAAGGAGGTACCGTAGTTGCTCAGGGAACTCCTGAGGAGGTGGCACAGTCACCGGTTTCCTATACCGGAAAATATGTAAAAAAATATCTGAAATAATCTTGAAATCATATTGCAGGACTTTCTTTTTAAATGGAAGTTGTATATAATAGAAGAGATTATTTATAGCAATTCTCGTAAATAATATATTTTGATCCGGCTTATCAGGATGTGAAGCCCTGTTGGACTGTTTTGATCGCATTATTTTATGGAGTTGTTATAACTAAACCGGATAAGTCCCCGGTAGAGACTGTAAAAAGTAATGATCAGTTGAAGGGGATGAGGAGAACGTAAGAACAGAAAGGGGATTTCCATGCCGACAAGTGATATTGGAATTGACCTGGGAACCAGGAACAGTCTGGCTTATTCTACAGGAAAGGGGCTTGTGCTAAATGAGCCTTCGATCGTAGTTTATGATAAAAATACAGAGAAGATACGTGCGATCGGTGAAGAAGCCCGTCTGATGGAAGGGCGCATTACTTCAGATATGGAGATCATCCGTCCCATCAGACAGGGCGTGATCGTTGATTATACAGTTACAGAGAAGATGTTGAAATACTTTATATCCAGAGCAATAGGAAGAAGAGCTTTCCGCAAGCCCAGGATCAGTATCTGTGTTCCCAGTGGAATTACAGAGATTGAGAAAAAGGCAGTGGAGGAAGCAACCTATCAGGCTGGTGCCAGAGATGTCTATATGGTGGAGGAACCTATAGCTGCGGCAATCGGAGCCGGGGTGGATGTGACCAAGCCCTTTGGAAATCTGGTCGTAGACATTGGAGCCGGAACTTCGGATGTTGCGGTTATCTCTCTTGCGGGGGTTGTGGTTTCCGCTTCTGTGAAAGTTGCAGGGGACACTTTTAATCAGGCTATACTGAACTATGTGAGAAAGAATCATGGACTTTTTATCGGAGAAGATATGGCAGAGAAGATCAAAATTCAGATTGGTACGGCTATAGAGGAATCAAATCCGAGAACAATGGAAGTAAAGGGGAGAAATGTGATCACCGGTCTGCCGAAGACAGTGACACTTACCTCAGAAGAAATACGTGTGGCGTTAAAGGATGCTACAAGCCAGATTGTGGAGACTGTTCATGGAATTCTGGAAAAGACACCGCCGGAACTGGCTGCGGATATTGTAGACAGAGGAATCGTACTTACAGGCGGCGGTGCCCTTCTTCATGGGATGGATACACTGATCGAGCAGAGAACCGGAGTAAGTACACTGACTGTGCAGGATGCAATGAGCGTGGTCGCAGTGGGAACCGGTAAGTATGCAGAGGTAATGGCACGTTTTGACGGATAAAGCAGGAGGTACTGCACAGTGCAGTGCCTTTTTGCGTTGTCAGAGGCTCAAAGAAGCAGGAGGTGTGGAGAAAAGCACATGAGTGAAACTGTCACAGGATACATAGATCATGTTATTTTCAGAAATGAAGATAACGGATATACAGTTATGGTACTGAAAGGTACAAAAAAAGAGGAAGAGCTGACCTGCGTGGGAAGTTTCCCTGCGATCACACAGGGGGCATCTATTGAAGCAACCGGAGTATATATCCATCATCCGGTATATGGCAAACAGTTTCAGATCAGTTCTTTTACAGAGAAGATGCCGGAGGATACATATGGAATAGAACGTTATCTGGGTTCGGGCGCCATCAGGGGAATCGGTGCTGCACTGGCTGCCAGGATCGTGCGGAAGTTTGGAGATGACACACTCCGTATCGTAGAAGAAGAGCCGGAGCGGCTTGCAGAGGTAAAGGGGATCAGTGAGAAAAAAGCCCGGGAGATCGCTGCGCAGGTAAGTGAGAAGGCAGAGATGCGAAAAGTAATGATCTTTCTGCAGAAATATGGGATTTCCCTGAACCTGGGCGCAAAGATTTATCAGAAATATAAGGAATCTGTCTATACGATCCTTCAGGAGAATCCTTACAGACTTGCGGAAGATATTTCCGGTGTGGGATTTAAGATTGCTGATGAGATTGCTGCCAGAGTCGGTATTCACGCAGACTCAGATTACAGAATCCGCAGCGGAATGCTGTATACTCTTCTGCAGGCTTCGGGAGAAGGACATACTTATCTTCCGAGGGAACAGTTATTTACAAGATGTGCCAGACTTCTGGGAGTGGATGAATCCTATATGGAGAAACACCTTATGGATATGGTTATTGACAGGAAGCTGGTGCTGAAAGAAAAAAGCGGAGAAACTATCGTTTATCCGGCACAGTATTATTATCTGGAACTGAACACTGCCAGGATGCTTAATGAACTGAATATTGTGTGTCCTGAGGATAAAGAGCTTGTCAGGCACAGAATTGAGCTGATCGAGAAAGAGACAGGAACTGTTCTGGATGAAATGCAGAAGAGAGCAATCACTGAAGCAGCGGATCATGGACTCTTTATTCTTACAGGAGGCCCCGGTACAGGTAAAACGACAACGATCAATGCGATCATCCGCTTTTTTGAGGGAGAAGGTGCAGAGATTCGGCTGGCTGCACCTACCGGACGTGCTGCAAAGAGAATGACAGAGACTACCGGATATGAGGCGCAGACAATTCACCGTCTGTTGGAACTGAATGGAATGCCGGAAGAAGAGAGGGACGGGCATTCAGCTAAATTCGAGAGGAATGCGCAGAATCCGCTGGAGGCAGATGTGATCATTATTGATGAAATGTCTATGGTGGATATCCATCTGATGCATTCTCTTCTTCTTGCAGTGGTAGCAGGAACCAGACTGATCCTTGTGGGGGATGAGAATCAGCTTCCGAGTGTAGGCCCGGGCAATGTGCTGAGAGATATTATCCGAAGCAGATGTTTCCATGTAGTGGAACTGACTAAGATATTCAGACAGGCATCAGAGAGTGATATTGTTGTAAATGCTCATAAGATAAATAAGGGAGAACAGGTTCAGATCAATAATAAGAGCAGAGATTTCTTTTTTCTGAAGAGATATGATGCAGATATCATTATAAGAGTAGTGATCGCGCTGATCCAGGAGAAACTGCCGCGCTATGTAGATGCCAAACCCTTTGAGATACAGGTACTGACACCTATGAGAAAGGGACTTCTGGGAGTAGAGCGGCTGAACCAGATCCTGCAGAGATACCTGAATCCGCCGGAAGACGGGAAATCCGAGAGGGCGGTTGGAGACCGGCTGTTCCGCACAGGGGACAAGGTCATGCAGATCAGAAATAATTATCAGATGGAATGGGAAATCCGGGGACGATATGGGGTTGTCATTGAGAAAGGCGTGGGAGTATTTAACGGAGACACCGGAATCCTCAGGGAAATCAATGAATTTGCTGAGACAGCAGAAGTGGAATTTGAGGATGGACGTTTTGCAATGTACTCGTTCAAACAGCTGGAGGAACTGGAACTTGCATATGCTATTACAATCCACAAGTCTCAGGGATCTGAGTATCCGGCAGTCATACTTCCATTGCTTTCCGGACCACAGATGCTTTTAAACAGGAACCTTCTTTATACCGCAGTTACCAGAGCAAGAAAATGTGTGACGGTTGTGGGAAACGAGGAGACCTTTGCAGAGATGATACGCAATGAAAAACAGCAGAAGAGATACAGTGCACTGGATGAACGAATCAGAGAACTGAGTGAGACTACAGGGGATAATAATACAGATGGTGAAGAATGATATTGCAGACTGTGATCTGATGACTGAATAATAACAGAGAAAAAATTTATTCCGATAATATGAGAAAAACAGAAATACAGAGGATAGTAAAACAAAGAGTAAAATAGTGGAAGGAAATGGAAATGAAACGGTTTCTGAACATGGTTGCTGATATTTTTTACCCGAGATGCTGTCCGGTCTGTCAGAAAATACTGGCAGATCAGCGAAGGATGATCTGTCCGGAATGCGAGAAAGAACTTCGTCCGATCGGTCATCCCAGATGTTATAAATGTGGAAAACCCATAGAAATAGGGGAATACTGCAGAGACTGTCAGAAACACAGGCATATGTATGAACAGGGAAGAGGTATTTTTGTCTATGATGGCATAATGAGAAGATCTGTTACCAGATATAAGTACTATGGATGCAGAGAATACGGTGATTTTTATGCCAGAGCAATGTATCGATATGCGCAGAAAGAATTGCGGGAATGGAAGCCGGATCTGATCGTGCCGGTTCCGGTACACAGGTCGAAGGAGCGGCAGAGAGGTTTTAATCAGGCTGCATATCTGGCGGAGAAACTCGGTCATTATACCGGGATTTCCACAGATGTCAATATTGTGCAGAAAGTTTTAAAGACAAAGTCGCAGAAAAAACTGAATGCTTTGCAGAGAAGAAAAAACCTGGAAAAAGCGTTCTGCGTGACAGGAGATGTCAGGGGAAAGAATATCCTGGTGATAGATGATGTGTATACAACAGGAAGTACGATCGATGCAATGGCCGGATGCCTGAAGAGAAAAGGTGCCGGAAATGTTTATTTTCTTACGGTTTGCATAGGCAGGAGATAAGAAAAAACACTTTTCATACATAATGATATATGTTACAATTAATCTGTATGATTATATGAATGATATCAGGTTGTTGCTGAGAACAGAGTGAACAGTAATAGCGGATTATAGCAAAAGGAAAAGCATACAGTAAGGAGTAATTTATGTTAAATGAAGAGAAGATAAAAATCATGAATAAACTTGCCATGTATGAACAGGGTGAAGGAAAGAAATATCTTCCGGTCAGCAGGTACTACCGTAGTGATTATATCGGACTTGCCATGATTAAGAATTTTTTCCTTGTTACGATTGGGTATTGCCTGATTCTGGCCGGTATCGCAGCATATTTTGCTGAATATCTGATAGATAATGTTCATAAGATGAACCTTGTTTCACTGGGCGTGGAAGTTATTCTGGGGTATGTGGCAGTGCTGGTACTGTTTTCTGTCCTGACATATATCCAATATACGGTGAAATACCACAAAGCAAAGAAAAGTGTGAAAAATTATTATGAAGAACTTACACAATTAAGTAAAATCTACGGTCGCGAAGATAAAAAATCTTCAGCCAGAGGAGTTACAGGAGGATATAAAAAATGACAGCATTACTCGAATTAAAACAGCGAATAAAGAATTTATACAGCCAGTATGAGATTTATATCCTGCCTGTCTTACGTTTCGTTCTGGCAATGGTTTATTTCATATGGATCAATACCAATATGGGATATATGAAGCAGATCGATAATATATTTATTGTTCTGATCCTTGCACTGATCTGTTCCATTCTTCCTTCAGGTGTAATGATTTTTGTAGGATTTGCCCTGATGGTCGCACATGGTTATGCACTGGGGATAGAAGTTGCAGGTTTTATGCTTGTGCTGATCCTGTTTATGGCAATTCTCTTCCTGAGATTCAGTTCAGACAATAATTTAGTACTTGTATTTACACCGCTTTCCTTTGGGTTCAGTGTTCCGACGCTTCTTCCTATCGGAAGCGGACTTTTGTGCAATGCGTTTTCTGCACTTCCTGCAGGCTGCGGAGTGATTATTTACTATTTTATCCGTTTTATACGTGTACAGCATAAACTTCTGGAAAACCCGGATGTTGCCATAGCTGACAAATTAAAACTTCTGACAGATGGAATCGTGCAGAACTGGGGAATGTGGATCACAGTGATTGCCTTTATCGCAGTGATTCTGCTGGTGAATCTGATACGTACCCGCTCTTTTGACTATGCATGGAGAATTGCCATTATTGCAGGTGGAGTTGTGTATGTTCTGATGATTATTGCAGGTGGATTTTATTTTAGACTGGATATTGATGTTGTTACGCTGATCATTTATACAGTGATCTCTGTGGTGATAGGATTACTTCTTGAATTCTTTGTATTTGGTGGTGACTATACCCGTACCGAGAGACTGGAATATGAGGATGATGAATATTATTATTATGTAAAAGCAGTGCCGAAAGCCTGTGTCACAACATCTGAAAGAAGTATAAAGAAGATTAACGGAAGTTCTGCAAAGGATGAAAGACCGGCACAGGATAACGTTGTTTCTTATGCGAATCCTATTTTTCATGGTGAAGAGAAAGCAGTGACGACAGATGAGGCTGCAGCACCTGTAGAGAGAAAGAAAGATATTGATAGCGTGGATTTTGAGAAGAAACTGGAAGAATCATTAAAAAATCTGTAAAAAGCAGTTTCCGGTAACGATGAGACATACGAGCCAAAATTCCATTGCCGCAGGCAATCTGGAATGAATTTTGGCTACGTTACTGTGAACGGAGTGAACAGTAACATAAAATCCACTGAAAACATTTTCAACGATAAGGTATATAAAAATGATAAGGAAAGGAGAGCCATATGCAGGAATTTTCAGGAAATTTGATAGAGACATTATCAAGACTGGCATTTCCTAAGATTGGGATTATAGATATCATACAGATTGCACTGATCGCTTTTTTTGTATATCAGTTCATGGTATGGATCAAATATACTCATGCATATACACTTCTGAAAGGAATACTGGTCGTTCTCCTCTTCATTCTGATCGCATATATTTTCAGGATGAATACGATTCTGTGGATTTTTTCAAATCTGGCAAGTACATTGATCGTAGGTGTGATCGTTATTTTTCAGCCGGAGCTCAGAAAAGTTCTGGAACAGCTTGGACAAAAGCGGATCATGGCTTCACTGATACCTTTTGATGCAGGTAAAGAGGTGAAGGAAAGATTTACGGATAAAACCATCAGTGAGCTGGTCAAAGCATGTTTTGATATGGGAGAAGTTAAGACCGGAGCACTGATCGTAATTGAGCAGAATGAGCTGCTGACCGATTATATAAGAACAGGTATTAATCTGGATGCAATCCTTACCAGTCAGCTTCTGATCAATATATTTGAACATAACACACCACTTCATGACGGAGCTGTTATTGTAAGAGAGAACAGGATTGTGGCTGCAACATGCTATCTTCCACTGTCTGATAATATGGAACTGAGCAAACAGCTTGGAACGCGGCACAGGGCAGGTGTGGGGATCAGTGAGCAGACAGATTCTGTTACGATCATTGTATCAGAGGAAACCGGTCAGGTATCTGTAGCGCAGGGAGGAAAGCTGACCAGAGGTGTAAACAGTGCAAAACTCAGAGAAATCCTGGTCAGAGCGCAGAATAAGCAGGTTGTAGACAACAGCAAACTTCGCCATTTACTGAAAGGAAGAGTGAAGCATGAAGAAGCGAAAAATAACAGATAATATACCTCTGAAAATCATGTCTGTCGCAATAGCTGTTGTGCTATGGCTGATCGTTGTAAATATAGATAATCCGACAGGAACCAATTACTATACGCTCAATGATGTGGAACTGATCAACAAGGAATATGTGGAATCTTCAGATACCATCGGTAAGATGTGTATGCCGGAACAGAACCAGGATTCCATAAAAGTTGCGATCACTGCAACCAAGAAGATCAGAGACAAGATCAAAGTCACAGACATCTCTGCGGTAGCTGATCTTCAGCAGGCGGTAAGCCTGGATACAAATCCGGTTATGGTTCCTATTACCGTTACCTGTTCTGTACCGGGGGTATCTCCCAGTGATATCAAAGTTACTCCTCAGAATCTCAGTGTAAATCTTGATGAAAAAGAGACACAGGAGTTTGTGGTAAATGTCAGCAGAGGTGATACGAAACCGGGCAAAGATTATGAAGTAGGAAGTCTGACTGCCAGTCCGGAGAAAGTAAGGATTACAGGCCCGAAGACGCTGATCAATAAAATAGATAAGGTAAATGCTTCCATTGAACTGGATGGGAATACAGAGGATTTTACACAGGATGTAAACCTTACGATCATTGATAAGAATCAGGAGGTACTTACCGATTCTGAAATGAATTCATTGCGGATTGAGAATAATGCAAAAGTAACAGTGACTGCAAAATTATGGAAAATCCGCCAGGGAGTGCAGATATCTGCAGATTATGTAGGGACACCGGCTGAAGGATATCAGGTTGGGGCTGTGAGAACAGTGCCGGATACGATTAGTGTAGCAGGCAGTGCAGAAGGTCTTGAAAGTCTTGCGGATAATAATAATGTGATCACTATACCGGAAGACAGTATTGATATTTCCGGTGAATCCGAAGATGTGGAGAAAAAAATCAGTCTTACGAATCTTCTGCCGGACAATGTGAAACTTACCAGTGACTCCAGTGAAGATGTATGGGTAACTGTAAGTATTCTTCCGGCCGGAAGCAGAGAGTTTGAATTTCCGACTAAGAATATAGAGGTTAAGAATAAACCGAAAGATCTGCAGGTAACATTTGAGACTGCACAGATAGAAGTGCGGATCAAATCAGATAACAAAGATCTGGATGATCTGAATAATGACAAAGACATTAAGGCATCTATAGATCTGGATGGCAAAAAAGAAGGAAGTTATGAAGTCCCGGTTGAGATAGTCTTGCCGGATGGTTATGAGACAGTGGAAGATGTGACTACGGAAGTAGTGATTTCATCAGGGACTGCTGTTGATGACAGTAAGGAAAACAAGGAATAAAAGAATTCTCCACTTACAGAAGGGGTAGTAACAATATAAGAGGAACAGTGAAATGGTCAGTAAAAAAGTGACAGTTAAAAATCCCACAGGTCTTCATCTGAGACCTGCGGGGATTTTGTGCAATGAGGCAATGAAATACCAGTCACAGATAACATTTGTCTACGATGGGGGCATGGCAAATGCAAAGAGTGTACTGAGTGTACTTGGTGCATGCGTAAAATGCGGAAATGAGATAGAACTTACCTGTGAAGGTGTTGATGAACAGGAAGCCCTGGATCATCTTGTTACTGCTATTGATAGCGGCCTTGGCGAGTAGAAAGCTGCTGTGCACAAACAGAGTGAACAGTAACCATAAAGTAACATGAATAAAAGAGGAGGAACTTATTGTGAAAAGAAGATTAGTTGCGGTTACATTGAGTCTTATTATGACAATGGCAACTGTCAGTGAAGCAGGTGCTGCTGCATTTACTTCACCTGATACAGCTCCGGCTGTTGCCACACAGACAGATGCAGAAGAAGTAAATGTTACAGAAGAAACTTCTGAAACAGGAACTTCTGAAACAGAAGCAGACGCTTTTTCAGATGGAGATGATGGGACAGCAGTACCATCACAGGAACAGACAGACGACGCATTTACAGCGGGAACGGATACGGCTGCTGCATTGCCGGACGAGACGCCGTCAACAGCAGATGCTACGGATGCCGTTGGAGCCACTGTAGTGAAAGCTGAGGACTGGGTAAGCACAGAGAATGGCTTTAAACTGCGCAAACCTGCAAAAAATCAGGATACAGCAAATACAGATGATCAGAAAGCAGCAACAGCAGCATTACCCGATGAGGAGATGCTGTCTGAGACTGACGGATTCTCAGGAGATCAGACAGAATCATCTGAAACAGCAGTGGCTGAAACAGATACAACAGCTGTGACAGCAGAGGCTACAGCAATGGAAACACCAGCAGCAACGGATACAGTGTCTGTAACAAATGAAGAATTTTATACAGCGGCAGACGGAATTGTAAAGATCAGCACAGAGTATAAAGGGGAAACCCATACAGGATATTATCTGTTTGATGAAGAGGGAATCCTTGTAACAGGACAGGCTGAAGTAAAAGAAAACTCTTCAGCTGATGAAGAACCGGCATCAGATGCAGCTCAGTCAGCAGGAGAAGATGCTGCAGGGGAAGAAACAGAAGCCCAGGCAAATCAGTCCTATTTTACAACTGCAGATGAGGCTGTTGTTTATACCGGATGTGAAGGAGAAGCGATAACTCCATATACATCTACAGTAGGCCAGCAGGAGAAGAGTGTATGGAAATGGACAGGAACATATTTCCAGTACTACGATGAGAATGGTAATCTGGAGACAATTGCACAGCTTGAAGCGAAAGCAAAAGCAGCAGGTACATATACCGGATATTTCAAGATCAATGAGGATTATTACTGCCTTGATTCTGAAGGTAAGCCACAGACAGGAGAGATCACCCTCACAGTTAACGGCGAATCAAACCTGTATTATTTTGATCCTGCAAGCAGCGACATTCCTGGAAAAATGTTCCACAATGGATGGCTTCGTTCAGATACCACTAAGGGAGAGCGCTGGCTGTATTTTAAAAAGGGAAATGTTCCGGCAGACATCGGTAAATATTATAAGCGTGGCGTAGTTGCCACAGCTATCCCGGAGAAGGGAACCGGAGCTTATTTGCTGGATGCCAATGGATATGTTCTGAAATCAGTGATGAAGAAGGCTCAGAATGGTGCATATTACTGTACCGACAGTAACGGCCAGATTTATAGAAATAAACTTGTAAAATACGGCAATTTCAGATATTATTTTGGTTCAAACGGAAAGCGGGCAACCTGGACAAAGAGATGGGCAAAAGCAGGTGACCATTACTATTATTTTGGAAGTACTCCGGGTCGTGTTGTTGAGAAACATGGCTGGCAGAAACTTGTCAGCACCAGTGGCAAATTCCTTGGCTGGCTGTATTTTGATTCCAAGGGAAATCATTATACGGATAAGTGGACTTCCGCAGGTTATTATTTTAAGCCATCAGGAAAGCTTGCAAGTGGTTTGACAGAAATCGATGGAAAGAAATATATATTTGAATCATCTACATCCACAGAACATAAAGGTAAAGTATATAAGAGCACAATGGTGCGCTATAAAAAGAAATGGTATATCGCATCCTCTAAGGGAAGCCTGTATAAGAGCGGATGGAGAAAATACAGCGGCAATTACTATTATCTTAAAGAATGTGTGGTTCAGACAAATCAGTTTATGAAAAAGAATGGAGTAAACGGTTATCTGGATGCAAACGGTAAATATACAAGAGGATGGGTAATTGTAAGTAATGCTAAAAACCTGGTGAGATATATCGATCCGTCAGGAAACGGATTTGCAAGAAATAAGAGTATGAGAGTTAATGGAATTCTGTATTACTTTGACAGTAACGGATACCGTATCACTGATCTGACAAACAGATACAGAGGACCATATTCTGTTCAGGTGGACAGAGTAAACGGAGTTATGACTGTTTATGCTGATTCAGCCAGAACAATTCCTGTTAAGACGATCAGGGTATCTGTAGGTTTAGCGGGAACACCAACCCCGACCGGTGACTTTACACTGAGCAGAAGCCTGAGGTGGCAGCCTCTTATGGGACCATCCTGGGGACAGTATGGAACTCATGTAGACCGTGCCGGACAGGGAGGAATCTTTGTTCATTCTGTAGCCTGCGGCCAGGCAAACTCATATAATCTTCCGGCAGGAGAGTACAATAAGCTTGGATCTCCCGCATCACATGGATGTATCAGAACCTGTGTGGCAGATGCGAAGTGGGTTTATGAGAACTGTAATGGCGCACCGATCAGTATTATTGATGGTAAATATAAAGCAGATGATGCAATGAAAGGACCTCTTGGAAAGAAAGCACTGACTCCGTTAAGAGGAGCTGCTAATTTTGATCCTACAGATCCGGCTGTCTGATCCGGATATTTCTGCCAGGATAAACAGAATTGCTATAGAAACGAAATATACAAAACGGCTGCACAGAGCAAGAAATGTGCAGCCGTTTTTGGGTATATATCAGGGATTATCTTGCGAAAATGTAATATAGTGTGTATAATATGTTAACCGAATCAAGTAAGTCCCCTACTTCAATCGCGAAAAGCAATAAGCAGTGGGTGGGGACTTGCTTGTATCAGGAGGAGTGCAAGCTCCTTCTGATAAACTGCGAAGCAGTTATTCGGCGTAGAGCCGCGTAGCGAAGCGGATTGCGAATATTCGCTTGATTAGTATTGTAATAAAATGGACGTTTATTAGAAGACAGGACAGGAGTAGAAAGATGAAAAGAGATTTTTTAAAAATCAGAAAAAGGTTTATTGTTGGTTGTCTGGCAGCTGTGATAGCTGTAGCGCAGCCTGTAAGCTCTGTTTTTGCAAATCCGCATTATGACAGACGTGATACAGTGGCTGAGGAGGAATTTATTTATTCTGCAAGAACTTCCGGTACAGAGTCATCAAGAAAAAAAGTGAACTCCAAAGCATGGAAAAAGATCAACGGTGTCTGCTATAACGGAAGTGGTAAAATCATTCCGGGTGCGATAACCAGAGGCATGGATGTCTCTGAATGGCAGGGCAATATTGACTGGAAACAGGTGAAGAAGTCTGACATAGATTTTGCGTTTGTCCGGATATCCTATGGTCTGACTCACGAAGATTACACTTATGATGAGAATATGACAAATGCAGAACTTGCCGGAGTACCCACAGGTACCTATGTGTACAGTACAGCTTTATCAACAACTACCGCATTAAAGGAAGCACAGCTTGCCATCAGCAAAATGCAGGGTTACAAGGTTTCCTATCCGGTCGTATATGATCTGGAGTATGCAAAAGCAAGTAAGCTTTCTGCAAAAACAGTCTCAGAGATGGCACTGACCTTCTGCAATGAAGTGCGCAGGGCCGGATATTATCCAATGGTTTACTGCAATACCAACTGGTATGATAATTACATAGACTGGTCCTTATTATCAGGAGTGGATGTATGGATCGCAAGATATGGGGACACGATTCAGGCACCTGATAAGGAACGGTACAATTATACAATATGGCAGTCCACAGACGGTAACCGGGAAAGCGGACTGAACAGTACCAGCGGACTGGTAGCAGGAATTCCTGCAGGCAATGATGTTGATATGGATTTTGGCTATGTGGATTATACAAAGAAAATTACGCCGAGATGGAAATCTCTGGATTCCTATGTTCCGGCAATGAAACCCGATACAGGCAGCAACGATGGAAGCCAGGAACAGACAGGACTTCATCAGGAAAATGGAAAATACTATTATGTCAATGAAAATGGCGAACGTGTGTCAGATCAGTGGGTAACTGTAAATGGAAAGACCTATTATATCAGTTCTAATGGTTATGCTCTGATGGGAATGAAGAAAGTAGACGGGAAATATTACTGGTTCCATACAAAATCCGGATATATGTTTAAAAACCGCCGCGTGACCAGATCTACCGGCGATATCTACTATTTTGGAAGCGACGGTGTACGTTGCGAGAATGGAATGTACAAAATCAGGGAAAAAAGTGGGGAACACACCTATTATTTCCAGAAAAACGGAAAAGCGTATAAGGGATGGCTGACACTGAATGGTAAAAAATACTATTTTTACAAAGGTAGTTCCGCACTTTCCGGTACGCGTGCTGAGAACATTACACTGACCAGTTCCAACAGGATTGTATCTGTGTTTGATGGAAATGGAGTGTGTACCAGACAATATAAAAAGCAGTAAAAAATATTGAAACATATAAAAAGATCCTGCAGCTGTGGCACTGATGGAAATTCTGCAACAGCTTCGGGATCTTTTTATGAAATTGCCGTAATTAAAGCGTATAGATCAGGATACCTGCAATGATGATCAGGTTTCCCATGATTTTTCCTTTCGTGATTTTTTCCTTCAGAATGAAATGAGAGAGAAGCAGGACAAACACATAGGCGGCAGTATCAATGACAGGACCATAGCGCATATCTACTTTTGTATAACACCATGTATTGAGGAGGAGGATCAGCATATATATGGTGTATGAGAGAATCACCCGGAAATTGAGATATTCCCTGATTCGGTTTTCGTATCTGATATTTGCGCTCTGTTTCAGAAGTATCTGTGAAACAGCGGAAAAAAATGTTCCGCTCAACATGATTAAAATAAATGTTCTATTCATATCTCTGCACCGTCCATACTCCAAATAAAACCACCAGAATACCTATGATATTCTGAATGGAAAGATTTTCATGAAAGATCAGCACTGCCCATATCTGCGACCACAGAAGATAAACACTTTTATTGGCATAGGCAGTAGACAAAGAGAATTTCTTGATGACCTGCTGCCAGGTGATGGCGTAGATTCCGCAGTTGGCTGCCATCAGGAACAGGAACAGGTAAAGCAGAGGACTGCTGAGACCATGTTTATTATACTGAACAGATGTAGCTTTGGAAAAAACACTTGTCAGTGAAAACAGCAGGATATTCAGATGAAGTTGTATGTAGTCTTTGAGTTTTGACATAATACCTCCGAGCGATAATGGTATTTTACGGATTTCGTCCAATAGAGCGTGTCTGAAAAATCATTCCCGCAAATTGTGACGCACATCTTGCAGAAAGCCTTTTTCAGACACGCTCTAGCCTGAAAGCTGTCGGACAGTAACTATTTTACATAAAAAAGCAGGGAAGTCAAGGTTTGTGCAGCAGGAATCTTGAAAAGAAATGTTGAAAATGATATGATAAAAATGATTGCAAAAAGATGAAAAGAGAAAGGAAAAGCATATGAGCTTATATTCAGTGGTTGTTCCTGTATATAATTCTGAACATACACTGGGAGAACTATATACCCGTTTGGAGAAAGTATTCCGGGAAACTCTTAAAGAAGACTTTGAACTGATCCTGGTAGATGACGGATCAAAGGACAGATCTTATGAGATCATGACGGAACTCAGAGAAAAGGATCACAGGGTACGGATCATACAGATGGCCCGTAACTTCGGACAGCATCCGGCACTTCTGTGCGGATTTGCACATGTAAAAGGAGAGTTTGTGGTAACAATGGATGATGACCTTCAGCATCAGCCGGAGGAACTTCCGAAGATGGTCAGAACCATGCAGGAGAGACCGGATGTGGATGTTATCATTGCAAGCTATGAAGGAAGAAAGCATGGTCCGATACGCAAACTGGGAACGAAATTTTCTGTATGGGCAACTTCAAAGATGCTGGGAAAAGATCCGGATCTTCAGATCACCAGTTACAGGCTGATCCGCAGATTCCTTGTGGATGCCATGGTAAAAACAAATACATATCTTCCACAGATTGGAAACCTTCTGATCAGGAGTTCTAACCGTATTATTAATGTTCCGGTTCAGCATGCAGACAGAGCTTACGGAAAAAGCGGTTATTCCTTTAAGAGACTGCTGAAAGATCTGATTTATGATATCACGACACATACTGCATTTCCCCTTCTGCTGGTGAGAAATATCGGAATTGTCAGTTTCCTGATAAGTGTAGTTCTGTCGGTCTGTTATCTGGTAAGATATTTTACACTGGGCATATCTGTGCAGGGCTGGACTTCGCTGATGCTGGTTATGCTGGCGTTTTTTGGACTGATTTTGTTATCGATCGGAATTATGGGAATCTATTTAATGAATATTCTTAATGAGGCAAAAAAAATGCCCCATTATGTAATACGTCGGGAGGATACGGACGAATAATGAAGGAAATTGGCGGATATTTTCAGCTGGAAGAGATGCCGGGAGAGGAATATTATCCTGACCTGTACAGGGTCAATCTTGGAAGAACCGCACTGCTGTGGCTTTTGAAGAGCCGCAGGTGCAGGAAAATCCTATTACCGTATTTTCTGTGTGGATCAGTGGTGCATACCTGTCAGGAAAATCAGATAGAGACAGAATTTTATCATCTGAATGAGAAACTGGAAGTTCTGTATCCGAAAGAACAGCTTCCGGAAGGGGAATATCTTTATCTGGTTAATTACTATGGTCAGCTGTCTGATTCCCGGATATCAGAGTATAAAAAGATTTACGGAAACATCATAGTGGACCATACCCATGCATTTTTTCAGAAACCATTAAAAGGGATAGATACACTGTATTCCTGCAGAAAATTCTGGGGTGTCAGCGATGGCGCATATCTGTCAACAGATACCAGCCTGACAGAAAATAAGACTGTCGATTATTCTGCAGAGCGTATGAAACATATTCTGGGGCGTTATGAGCATAATGCCGGAACCTACTACAAAGATATGCTGGAAAATGCGGCAAAATATGACGGGATGGAGCTTCGGCAGATGTCAAAGCTTACACAGAATCTTCTGAAAGCTGTGGATTATGACAGAGCAAAGAAAAAAAGGGAAGAAAACTACCGGATTCTCGGAGAACTGCTTCCATCGGAAAGTATATTTAATCAGACTGTGCCGGAGGGACCTTTTGCATATCCGTATTTCCACGCTGATGGAATGAAACTTCGCAGATATCTTGCCGAAAAGAAGATATTTGTGCCGACTTACTGGAAAAATATAATTGAGAACTCTGAGACAAAAAGTCTGGAATATACCTGGGCTGCCAATATTCTTCCGTTGCCCTGCGATCAGCGTTACAGCGTGGAGGATATGAAATATATGGCTTCGGTTGTCAGAGAATGTGAGGAACGGATATGAAACATAAAGTGTTGATTCTGGGAACGCTCGGAGAATTTACAGAGCTGGTAAAGAAAGCAAAAGAGAAAGGTTATGAGACTGTTGTGTGCGACGGATATGCAGATGGTATTGCCAGAACGTATGCAGATAAGGCTTATACCATTCCTGTAACAGATGTAGATGCTATTGCCCTGATGTGCAGGGAAGAAGGTGTGGACGGGATCATCACATCATTTTCAGATCTGCTCCTGGAGTGTATGGTTAAAATTGCAGACAAAGCAGGACTGCCCTGTTATCTGAAACCGGAACAGCTTTCCTGGTACAGGGATAAATCGGCATGCCGGGATGTTCTGGACAAGCTTGGACTGCCGGCACCGGGATTTCGGAAAATATCTGTGGAACTGCTGAAACAGGGATCAGAAGAAGAAATACAACAGAGTATTGCAAATCTGCAGTATCCTCTGATCAGTAAACCTCTGGATAAATATGGTTCAAGAGGAATCTTTATTATTCATCATTCAGATGAAGTCAGAAAAAAAGCCCTGCAGACAGCGGAATATACGGACTGTCAGGAAATTCTGGTTGAGGAATACAATGACGGTTATGAGTTTAACATGATGACATGGGTAATGGATGGGAAAGTCAATGTGATCAGTATTGCAGATCGTGAGAAAACGGAAATGGAAGAGGGAATGCTTCCGCTCAGCACACGAAATGTTTATCCATCCCGTTTCCTGGCGGAGGTCGAAAAAAGTGCCACAGATATTCTGCAGAATTATATCCGCTATACCGGACAGACGGAAGGTGCATTATCCATGCAGTTTTTCTGGAAACCTGGCAGGGGCATTCAGGTATGTGAGATTGCAGGACGTTTCTTTGGATATGAACATGAGCTGACAGATATGGTTTATGGATTTCAGACAGAGGAACTGCTGCTGGATTATCTTTATGAAAAAGACCGGATAAAGGAGATGTTTGACCGTCATGATATTTATCATCCGGTAAAATATGGGGCTGTACTGTATTTTCAGGGACGACAGCTTCAGATTGCAGATCAGACGGCAGCCTGTGAGCTTGCAAAAGAAAAATGCGTTGTAAAACCCTGGATTTTTTATAAAGAAGGCGAACATGTGATAGAATATGGGCCGAATCCATATCTTGCATTGTATTATATAGAAACAGAAAACCGCAGGCAGCTGGAGATGGAGACTGAGAAATTTTTCAGTGAGATGAGTATCCGGGATCCGGAGGGAAGAGAAGTTGCCTACAGAAATAAGATACCGGAATACGAGAAGGAAAAGAAAACAGATGATTGATTTTAACAGACCTGCTTTTACAGGCAGGGAATTTGATTACATACGTGATGCGGTACAGAGAGGAATGCTCTGTGGGGATGGAGAATATACGAAAAGATGTTCTCGGTGGATGATGGATAAATTTCATGTAAATCATGTAATGCTTACCACATCCTGTACCCATGCTCTGGAGATGGCAGCCCATCTTTGCGACATTAAGCCCGGTGATGAGGTGATCATGCCGTCCTATACATTTGTTTCAACCGCAGATGCCTTTGTGTTAAAGGGAGCAAAGATTGTATTTGTTGATATCAGACCGGATACAATGAATATTGATGAGAAACTGATCGAGGCGGCAGTGACTGAGAAAACAAAAGTGATCGTCCCGGTCCACTATGCAGGGGTTGCCTGTGAGATGGATACCATTATGGAGATTGCAAAAAAATACAATCTGAAGGTTGTTGAAGACGCTGCGCAGGGAGTAGATGCCTGTTATAAGGGAAAAGCTCTTGGTACCATTGGAGATTTTGGGTGTTACAGTTTCCATGAGACAAAGAACTATACTATGGGAGAGGGCGGTGCAATCCTTTTTAACAGGGATGAATATCTGGAGAAGGCAGAGATCCTGAGAGAAAAGGGAACTGACAGAAGTAAGTTTTTCCGCGGACAGGTTGACAAGTACCGCTGGATAGATTATGGTTCTTCCTATCTTCCAAGTGAACTGAATGCAGCATATCTTTATGCACAGCTGGAAGCAAGAGATCAGATTTTTGCCAAAAGAATGGAGATATACAATTATTATCATAAAAATCTGGCTCATCTTGCACAGGAAGGTAAGATCGAACAGCCTTATGTGCCGGAGGAATGCAGCCACAATGCCCATATGTATTATATCAAGGTGCGTGATATACAGGTAAGAACCCGGCTGATTGCTTACCTTCGGGAAAAAGGAATCTGCAGCGTATTTCATTACGTGCCTCTTCATTCTGCACCTGCGGGACAGAAATTTGGAAGATTTTCAGGGGAAGATGTTTATACTACAAAGGAAAGTGAACGTCTGTTGAGACTGCCGATGTTTTATAATCTGGATATGGAGGATGTGAAGTATATCACAGATACCATAGCTTCTTTTGACGGATTCTGATAATCGTGTGCCGCAAGTTTGTTTCAGGAATCAACCTGTCGGTACATCGGACGGAAAACAGAGACATATATTAAGAGGAAATATTATGAAAAAATGGAAATATTTATTAAAGGTTGTTATGGCTGTGGGAGTCATTGCAATGACTGCTGTTCAGATCTGCACTGCTGCGGAAGGAACTGCGCAGGCTGCTGTTTCAGAGGTTACACCCGTATCCATTTCAACTAATGAGATTTCAGGCTGGCCTGCAGGTCCTGAGATCACATCTGAGACAGGGGTACTGATGGATGCAGACAGCGGAACTCTTCTGTACAGCAAGGGCGGAGATGAAATCCGTTATCCGGCAAGTATTACCAAAATCATGACACTGCTTCTGGCGGTGGAGAACTGTTCCCTGAAAGAAGATGTTGTCTTTACGGAAACAGGAACACGTGATATCAGTTGGGATTCCGGCAATATTGGAATGCAGGTGGGAGAAGTGATGAGCATGAGAGCATGCCTTTATGCACTTGTGATCCGCTCTGCAAACGAGGTCGCAGCCCAGATTGCAGAACATGTAGGCGGCACAGAGCAGCACTTTGTAGATATGATGAATGAACGTGCGGCACAGATCGGATGCACGAATACACATTTTGTAAACGCCAGTGGTCTTCCGGATCCTGATCACTATTCTACTGCACATGACATGGCGTTGATCATGCGGGAAGGTCTGAAGAATAAAAAATTCCGCAGGATCATCGGTGCTACAGATTATACGATCAAACCTACGAACATGAACAGTGAGCCAAGGGTACTGCATACGCATCATCCGATGCTTGCCCCGGAGAGCAGTTATCATTATGATGGCTGTATTGGCGGCAAGACAGGATATACCAGTGAGGCCGGAAACACTCTTGTGACAGCAGCAGGGAAGAATGGAACTACCTATATTACAGTGACAATGAAGGCGGCAGACCTTGCAGTTGCCAGTACGGATTCCACAGCACTGTTCAACTATGGTTATCAAAATTTCACAAAAGCACAGGTAAATGGTGGAGAAGTATCAGTTCCAAACGGAGTGACTGTGGATAACCTGACTGTTCAGGAGAATTCACAGAATGGAAATACAGTAGATGATTACTATTATAATGATTATCTTTTGGGAAGCGTTGAAGTTCCGGAAGCTACACCTACACCGGAACCTGCAGCGGATGCCCTTTCTGATACATCCGGAGGAAATACGGATCAGGCGGATCAAAATGAGAAATCAGATACTGTCGGAGAAGAAAAAACTTCTGCGGGGATGCCGGAACTGCGAAAAATACTTCTGATCATAGGAGCGGCAATGCTTCTTCTTATTATCATTCTGAGCATTGCACTTGCAAAAAAGGAAAAAAGATATTATGGCTAAGTCTGCATACTAGTGTGCCGACAAATTGATTCTTGAAACAATCTTGCAGGATAAATTTTTTTATTTCAAGGCGGAGGAAGGAGGCGTAGCGGTGGCTACGGCGACCGACGACAACGCGGAAATAAGAAATTTAGACGCAAGATTGTTCGAGAAATCAATTTGTTGGCACACCAGGTGGATTTATGCGAACAAATATAACAGAAACACAGAGAAAGCTAAAGAAAAGAGGAAAATAAAATGGGAAAAATCAAAGTTACAGAATGTGGTGGAATTAAGGGATTAAAAGTGGTAGAACCTACAGTTTTCGGAGATGCCAGAGGATACTTCATGGAAACCTACAATTACAATGATTTCAAAGAAGCAGGAATTGATGTCGAATTTGTACAGGATAATCAGTCAAGCTCACATAAGGGTGTACTTCGCGGACTCCATTTCCAGATCAATTACCCACAGGATAAACTGGTACGTGTTGTAAATGGTGAGGTATTTGATGTGGCGGTAGATCTTCGTGAAGGCTCAGAAACATATGGAAAATGGTTTGGAGTCGTACTTTCTGCTGAAAACAAGAAACAGTTCTTCATTCCGAAAGGATTTGCACATGGTTTTCTTGTACTTTCCGAGCATGCGGAATTCGTTTACAAATGCTCTGATTTCTATCATCCAAATGATGAAGGCGGCCTGATCTGGAACGATCCGGATATCGGAGTTGAATGGCCGATTCCGGAAGGAATGGAATTAAGCTTTTCTGACAAAGATACCAAATGGGGAAGCTTTAAAGAGTACCGTAAATAGGAGAATGAGCGATTGAATACAATTTTTTCTTTACCGATGGATATTTATAAGAACAGACGGCTTGTTGCAAAGCTTGCAAAGAATGATTTCAAAACAAGATATGCAGGTTCTTATCTGGGAATTGTGTGGGCGTTTATCCAGCCTGTGATCACGATCCTGGTATACTGGTTTGTATTCTCTGTAGGTTTTCGTTCCGGAACAGGGGATCTGGGAGTTCCTTTTGTTCTTTATCTGGTAGCAGGTATTGTGCCATGGTTCTTTTTCCAGGATGCGCTGATAGGGGGGACAAATTCTCTGCTGGAATACAATTATCTGGTAAAAAAAGTCGTTTTTAATATCAGTGTGCTTCCGGTAGTCAAGATCATTTCTGCCATGTTTGTGCATGCATTCTTTGTGTTGTTTACGATCATCCTGTATGCAGCGTATGGGAAATTTCCTGATTTCTATTATCTGCAGATTATTTATTACAGTGTATGTGTGTTCATTCTGGTATTGGGCTTATCCTATGCCACAAGTGCAATCGTTATTTTTTTCAGAGATCTGACCCAGATCATCAACATTGTGCTTCAGGTAGGAGTCTGGCTGACTCCGATCATGTGGATCGTTGAGGCTTCACCTCTGATGGGACATCCTGTGATCATGAAGATCCTGAAACTGAATCCGATGTATTATATTGTTTCCGGATACAGAGATACATTCCTGATGAAAACCTGGTTCTGGGAACATGCAGGATGGACGGTCTATTTCTGGATATTTACAATTCTGTGTTTCCTGTTCGGAAGCTGGGTATTTAAACGTCTGCGCATTCATTTTGCAGATGTACTGTAACTAGTACAGCGAATATTAATATAGCAGAAACTTAATTTTCGCTGTACTGGTAAGCGCGAAATAAGTCAGAAGAAGATGAAAAACACAGGAACATAACAGAAAGGAAATCACGTGGAGAACAAGAAAGTAATTCAGGTGAAGGATCTCACCAAAATGTATAAATTATATGATAAGCCTTCGGACAGACTGAAAGAAGCGCTGGGGCTTACCAGAAAGAAACTTTATAAAGAGCATTATGCACTTCATGATGTAAATTTTGATATTTATGAAGGAGAATGCGTGGGAATTATCGGAACCAACGGTTCCGGTAAATCCACGATCTTAAAGATCATCACCGGTGTCCTGACTCCCACAGCAGGGGAAGTAAAGGTAGACGGACGAATTTCCGCACTGCTGGAACTGGGAGCCGGATTTAACATGGAATATTCAGGTCTTGAGAATGTATACCTGAATGGAACCATGATCGGTTTTTCAAAAGAAGAGATTGATGCCAGACTGAATGATATTCTGGAATTTGCGGACATTGGAGACTTTATCCACCAGCCTGTAAAGACTTATTCCAGCGGTATGTTCGTGCGTCTGGCTTTTGCTGTTGCGATCAATATTGATCCGGAGATCCTGGTGGTAGATGAGGCGTTGTCTGTGGGCGACGTGTTCTTTCAGGCAAAATGTTATCACAAGTTTGAGGAATTTAAGAAACAGGGAAAGACGATCCTGTTTGTAAGTCATGATCTTGGAAGCGTTTCCAAGTATTGTGACAGAGTTATTCTTTTGAACAAAGGGGTAAAGATGGATGAAGGTTCACCAAAGCAGATGGTTGACCTGTACAAACAGCTTCTGGTAGGACAGAATCCTGTAAAACAGAATGAATCTGACAGTACAGAGCAGATTGTGGCAGAGGACAGTGAAGGACTGGGAGATTTTCAGGTAAATCCCAATATGCTGGAATATGGAAGCCGTATTGCTGAGATCACAGATTTCAGAGTCATTGATGATAAAGGAAGATGTTCCAATACTGTTGAAAAGGGAAGCTGCTTCAAAATTCGTATGAAAGTCCGGTTTAATGAAGAGATTCAGGAGCCGATCATGGCATACACCTTTAAAAATATTCAGGGTACGGAAATCACAGGTACCAATACCATGTATGAAAATGCAAAGATAGAACACTCAGGAAAAGGGGATATATGTACTGTAACATTTACACAGAACATGAACCTTCAGGGCGGTGAGTATCTCCTGTCATTTGGATGTACAGGGTATAAAAACGGAGATTTTACGGTATTCCACAGACTTTATGACGCATGTAACATAACAGTTATTTCCAGTAAAAATACAGTTGGATTCTATGATATGGATTCAAAGGTGGAAGTACGGTGCGAAGAACAGGTCTGAGAAAGTTATGATGACAAATATCAGTGCGAAAAAATAATCAGCGCGAGGACTATATATGGAAGAAAAAATCGGGAAAGTAATTCTGGATACCACGTGCTATCCGGGAAAAGATCTATACAGTGATGGTGCGATAGAGGATGAAATGCTTGCAATTTCCAGAGATTTTGCACCGGAAGAATTTAACAGAGTGATCAGTGAGAGAAAGAGCTGGCCAATTCTTTATCATTTTTCTCATATCAGGGAGAATATTCTGAGCTGGATTCCCTTTACAGGAGAAGAGAAGGTTCTGGAGATTGGTTCCGGATGTGGTGCTGTGACAGGAGCTCTCTGTGAAAGGGCGAAGGAAGTTACCTGCATCGAGCTTTCTATGAAAAGAAGTAAGATCAATGCATACAGACATCAGGATCAGGATAATCTTAAGATCCTTGTGGGAAACTTTCAGGAGATTGAGAAAAACCTTACTGAGAAATACGACTATATCACTTTGATCGGTGTATTTGAGTATGGAGAATCCTATATCCGGAGTGAGAATCCCTATGTGGACTTTCTCAGGATCATATCAAAGCATCTGAAGCCGGATGGAAAGATCATTCTGGCCATTGAGAACAGACTGGGACTGAAATACTGGGCCGGATGTACAGAGGACCATTTTGGAACTTTATTCGAAGGAATCCAGGGATACCCCAAAACAAAAGGAGTTAAAACTTTTTCAAGAAAAGAATTTAATGGAATTTTGGAGGAAGCAGGAAACTTAAAAGCCGACTGGTATTATCCATATCCGGATTACAAATTTCCAATGACTATTCATTCAGACAGACATCTCCCTGCAAGCGGAGAGCTGCATATGAGGGACTACAATTTTGACAGACTCCGTCTGGATCTGTTTCAGGAATCTCAGGTGTATAATACACTTTTGAGCAATGATCTTTACCCGCAGTTTGCCAATTCCTTTCTTCTTGTGATCGGAAAAGAACAGCCACAGACAGCACCGGTTTATGTGAAGTTTTCCAATGAGAGAGATCAGAAGCTCTCCATTTATACGGAAATCAGTGAAGCAGCAGATGGGCAGCTGACTGTGAAGAAAGTACCGTCGCAGAAGAAAGCGGCAGCTCATGTACGGAATCTGGGAACTATCTGCGAAGAACTGACCGGAATGTATAAAGAAGAGGAAATTGAAGTAAACCGCTGCCGGATCAAAGGTGACTGTGCGCAGCTGGAATATCTGACAGGTATCACCCTGGAAGATAAGCTGGATCATCTTCTGGAAGAAGGCAGAACAGAGGAACTGGAGAAATTATTCTTCTCTTATATAAAGAAAGTAAAGAATATTCACGAGAAGAAACCCTTTGAGAAAACACCGGAATTTGTAAGGGTATTTGGAAATGTAAACCTGCGTTCTGATCTGAAATGTACAGAAATATCCAATATTGATTTTGTTCCTGCAAATATTATCCTCTCTGAGAATAAAGTATCTGTGATTGACTATGAGTGGACCTTTACATTTCCTGTACCTTCACAGTTTCTGGTTTACAGGATGATCTTTTATTATCTGGAACTGAATGACAAACGGGGAATACTTAAAGAACGGGATTTCTATGAGAAAGCAGGAATCCTGCCTGAAGATATAGAAGTTTATGTGGAGATGGAACATAATTTCCAGCAGTATATTCTGGGTGAGCATACAGCAATGAGAAATATGTATGCCCAGATCTCTCCGGGCCGGGTGGAAGTAGAAGATTATTACAGAGAAAAGAAACAGGAATCTCTGGAAATGCTTCAGATTTTCTGGGATAACGGAAAGAGCTTTAATGAGGCTGATTCTGTGAGATATCTGTTCAGAAACGGGAAAATTCAGACGGAGTTTGAACTTCCGGAGAATACCACAATGCTTCGCCTTGACCCGGGCGAAATGTCCAAGGGACTTAAAATTGTAAAGCTGACATGGGAAGATGAAAGTCAGGTAAAGTTTCACACAGATGGCTGTGAAGTGTCCTCCGGAGAATTCTATTTCGGCGGTGACGATCCGCAGATCATAGTAGATTCTGTTCCTGAGAACAGAAAGTCCATAAAGATTGAAATGGAGATCCTGGACCGGCAAACCACAGAAAAGAAATTCTGGAAAGTATACGCAGAGCAGAAAAGGGCAATGGAGCAGATGAGTCAGGAGCTTGCGCAGAAGAAAGCTCTGGTCGATCAGGTGGAAGGCAGTAAGGCATGGAAAGTGTATCGTGCCATCAAAAGGGTTTAGTTATGGGAAATATACTTTGGAGTGTAGATAAAAAAATATACAGTGACAAAGAAGATCATACTCTGGCCATTACCGGATGGGCGATAACCAGAGATCAGTCAGAATGTGATTTCATTCTTTATGGCTCGGGAAAGGAACTCTCCGTTCCTGAACCTTCACGTTGTGAAAGAGCGGATGTTGCCAAAGATTTAAAAGAAACAAAAGATATAAAAGAAGTGGGAAATGTCGGATTCACAGTAAAGATACCGGAAATTATAAAACTTGCAGAAGAACATGAGAAACTGCAGCTTGCGCTGAGAGCGGGAGATGAAAAAGAAATCATCTGGGAAGCCACAGCTGCAGAAGTGAAGGACTTTTGTGAGGAAAGTCTTATTGAATATCATATTGATGAGGAACAGATCACACAGGAGAGTATCCTGACAGTCAGAGGCTGGGTTGTAAACCAGCTGGAGCCGGATGAGATATTTGTACAGGGTACAGATGGGAAGGTTCTGGAATGTACGATCACCAGACAAAGACGTCCGGACGTGGAAGAGGCAAAGGGGATTTCCGAAGAAGAGAAAAGAAATCTGGGATTCAGTATTACTGTCAATCTGGAGAATACAAACGATCAGAATATCTGCATCTGTTTCAGGGGAAAAGATGTACAGAAAATTTATACTGTAAATGTAAAAAAAATAAAACGGGAAAATACCGGACTGTATCAGCAGATGAAACTGCTGTCTCTGAAGAACAGGCAGAAGAATCAGGAATATATAAAGAAAAACGGTATTGGAAGATTTATCCGTTATGTGAGAAATTCCCAGCTTAAGGACGGAGATCAGGATTATGAAGACTGGCTGAAAGATCATGTCGCATTCCGAAAGGAATTAAAAAGACAGAGAAATGCTGTTTTTTCTTATTCACCGCTGATCAGTATTGTGATGGTGGTGACGGATACAGATGAACAAAGGTTAAAAAGTGTGATCGATGCTTATACAGAACAGACCTATGGTAACTGGCAGCTGTGTCTTGCAGATGCATGTGAGGGAGAGGAAACAGGAGAGTTTCTGCGGAAAAAATATAAAAAAGAGACCCGCCTTTCCTACAAGAAGGTTACGGAAAACAACGGCATTTCGGGAAATCTTAATGCATCTCTGAAACTTGCAATGGGAGAGTATGTTCTGTTTGCCGGTCAGGAGATCATACCTGAACCTGATGCACTTTTTCAGATGGTCAAAGCGATCACAGAGAAAAAAGCGGATATGATCTATACAGATGAAGATGAGATCAGCGCAGACGGAAAACATTATTCTGAGCCGGAATTCAAGCCGGATTTCAATCTGTTCAGATTAAGGGAAAATAATTATATCGGACAGTTCTGGGCAATCCGGAAGGAAATTCTGGAACAGGCCGGAAAGTTTGATCCGGAATATGATGGTGCACAGGATTATGATATGCTCTTAAGATGCAGTGAGCAGGCAGAGAATATTGTGCATATTCCAAAGATCCTCTGTCATTCCATGAAAGCAGAGAACCTGATCACAGAAGAACAGGAGAAGAAAAACTGGGAAGCAGGCAGAAAGGCACTGGAGGAGCATTACCGCAGGGCAGAGGTTTCTGCAACAGCGGAACTTGCAGACAAGAAGGGATGGTACAGAAGCCATCTGACTATTTCCGGCGAACCGATGATTTCTGTGATCATTCCAAGTAAAGATCACATTAATGATCTGGAACTGTGTATTTCATCCATAGAAGAGAAGACAACATGGAAGAATTACGAGATCATTATTGTTGAGAACAACAGTGTGGAAAAAGAAACCTTTGTATACTATGAGACACTGAAAAACAGATACCCAAATGTAAGGATCCTTACATGGAAAAAAGAATTCAATTATTCTGCGATCAATAATTTTGCAGTAAGAGAGGCACGGGGAGAGTATCTGCTGTTTCTTAACAATGATGTGGAGATTATTACAGAGAGCTGGCTTGAAGAAATGCTTCAGCTTTGTCAGCAAAAAGACGTGGGAATGGCCGGTGCGAAACTGTATTATCCGGATGATACCATTCAGCATGCAGGAGTGGTAGTTGGTCTTGGTGGAGTTGCTGCCCATGTATTATGTAAACTTCCCCGGGATGCGGAAGGATATATGGGACGTCTGCGCTGTGTGCAGGAGATAAGTGCAGTCACTGCCGCCTGCATGATGGTAAAGACTTCTGTTTTTAAAGCAGTTGGAGGATTTGACGAGGAGCTGAAGGTTGCATTTAATGATATTGACCTCTGTATGAAAGTGAGAAAATATGGAGTGAAAATTGTATTCACACCGTATGCAGAACTGTATCATTATGAATCCAAATCCAGAGGAATGGAAGATACACCGGAGAAACAGCTGCGTTTTTCCAGAGAAGTAAACTGTTTCCGGAGAAAATGGGAAAGAGAGCTCCTGAAAGGAGATCCTTATTATAATCCCAATCTGACATTAAACAACACAGACTGTTCTCTGAGAAAACAGGAGAAGAACGGAGATTAACATGCCTAAGGAAATATTTGAAGTAGTAAGAGAAAGATTTCATTTATCAGACAGGACACAGTATATTGTGCAGGGACACTGGCCGAAAGATGCGGTGATGGAGGCATATCTGGATCAGCACAAACTGAAGGTGTCTGTGAAAGAAAATGAAAATGTAAGTGCACTGGAACGTTTTAAAGATCCGGAGAAAATGCAGGGAATACAGATTACGGCAACTGTTCAGATACCGGAAAATCTGGAGGGGTATCATAAGCTTGTGATCTATGAGAAGTTTCCGGATAAAAAACATGTCTGGTTTTCCATCACTGCCGGTGAACTGGATAAAAAAAGAGATAAACCGCAGGTATATTTTGAAGAAGAGAGTGCAGAACAGGGAACTGTACGGATCAGAGGGTGGGCCATTGCACCCAAGCCTGTGACTGTCCGTATCTTTGATGCGGATAAAAAGCCGGTTGCCGCTGAAATCCAGAGAACAGACAGGGTGGATGTCAACCAGCTGTTTGAAGAAGCACAGGATCCGGGAAAGACAGGATTCTTTTCTGAGATCACCAACGTTTCGGGAAAATGCCTGTATGTAGTGTTTTATGCAGGCGAGAAGAAAACTGTACATGTGGTTCCTCTGAGAAAAGCTGATATTCTGGCAAAGAAATTAGACAAATATGTAGAAAAAGGAATCCGCTACTGGAAATCTCAGGGTGCGGCGGCTCTTGCTGAGAAGGTAGTGACAAAGGTTAAAAATGTGCGTCAGGGACCGCCATCCTATCAGAAATGGATCAGACATCATCTGCCGGACAGGAACGAACTGGAGAAACAGAAGAAAACATCCTTTGGATACAGACCCAAGCTTTCTTTTGTAGTACCGCTGTATAAGACACCGGAGAAATATCTCAGAAGACTGACAGAATCATTTCAGGAACAGACTTATTCAAACTGGGAACTTTGTTTCTCTGACGGAAGCGGCGCACAGTCACCGCTGACGGAATTGTTAAAAGAACTGACAGCGAAGGATAACAGAATTAAATACGTTTCTCATGAGGAGCCGCTTCAGATTTCAGAGAATACCAACAGTGCCATTGAAATTGCAACAGGTGATTTCATTGCCTTTGCAGACCATGATGATGAGCTGACGCCGAATGCATTATTTGAATGTGTGAAAGCAATAAATGAGAAACCGCAGACACTGGTGATCTACACAGATGAAGATAAGATGTCTATGGATGGACATAAATTCTTTCAGCCGCATTTTAAACCGGACTATAATCCGGATCTGCTGTGCACGGTCAATTATATCTGCCATCTGTTTGTGGTATCACGAAAAGTAATTGAAAAAGTTGGCGGGCTGCGAAGTGAGTTTGACGGTGCACAGGATTATGATTTTGTGTTACGCTGTGTGGAAGCAGTAAAGGATGAAGAAATCTGTCATATTCCCAAAATCCTGTATCACTGGCGTTGCCATGAGGACTCCACAGCAGAGAATCCCGAGAGCAAGCTTTATGCCTTTGAAGCCGGAAGACGTGCAGTACAGGCTCACTATGAGAGAACAGGAATCCACGCAGAGGTTTTTAAGGGTGAATATCTGGGGCTGTACAGAACGAAGTTTATCAGAGATCATGATCCACTGATTTCTATTATTATTCCGAATAAAGACCATATTGATGATCTGAAGAGATGTATGGAATCCATTGAACAGAAATCTACGTACAAAAATTATGAGTACATTATTGTAGAGAATAACAGTACAGATTCTGCTACTTTTGAATATTACAAAAAACTGGAGGCAGAGAATCCGAAGGTCCGCATGGTATACTGGGACGGAGTCTTTAACTATTCTGCCATTAATAACTATGGTGCATCTTTTGCAAAGGGTGAGTATCTGCTTCTGCTTAACAATGATACAGAGATCATTAATCCGGACTGTCTGGAAGAACTCCTGGGTTATTGCATGCGTAAAGATGTAGGTGCAGTGGGTGCAAGACTTTATTATGAGGATGATACGATCCAGCATGCAGGTGTTGTGATCGGTTTTGGCGGAATTGCAGGACACTGTTTTGTCCAGCAGAAGAGAGGTACCACCGGATATTGTCACAGAATTATCTGTGCACAGGATTACAGTGCGGTTACAGCTGCCTGCATGATGGTGAAGAAATCTGCATTTGATGCAGTGGGAGGACTTTCAGAGGAACTGGCTGTTGCATTTAATGATATTGATTTCTGCATGAAGCTGAGAAAGGCGGGATATCTGATCGTGTATAATCCATATGCGGAATTATACCATTATGAATCCAAATCCAGAGGTCTTGAGGATACTCCGGAAAAAGTGGCACGATTTAACAAAGAAATTGCCACCTTTGAGAAAAAATGGCCGGAGATCCTGAAGAACGGAGATCCTTATTATAACCCCAATCTCACTCTGAAGAGCCAGGACTTTTCTCTGAAAAGAATCTGAAGATGAAATTGCTATAAAATGAATGTGAAAGAAGATATGTTAAAGAAAAAGAAAGAGATCAATGAAAAAACAGAAATTTTCATTTTTGTATTTCTGGCGTTTATCCTGCTGACAACCTGGGCGATGACACAGCCTTTTAATTCAGGGCCGGATGAACAGATGAGATATTATGTTGCAGATTACATTTATAAACATCATGGAGCTCTTCCGGGGGGAGATGATCCGGCTGTCAGGAATAAAGTGTGGGGAATTTCCTATGCATATTATCCGGTTGTATCTTATATGGTGTCTGCATTATTTATGAGAATATCCCGGCTTTTTGCAGATCCGGGATACTCCATGTTCAAAATTGCACGTATGGCAGATGTACTGTTTGTCACAGGTGCAGTGTATTTTGTTGTAAAAGCTTCGGGCAAACTGTTTCCGAAAGAAAAATATTCCAGAGAAGTTAGATGGCTGTTTGCAGCACTGGCAGGATTTATGCCGCAGGCAATCTTTATGGGAACTTATGTGAATACAGACTCACTGGCACTGCTGGCAGCAGCCATGATCTTGTATGCATGGGTCTCTTATCTGAGAGAAGACTGGACATGGAAAAACTGTATACTCCTTGCAGTGGGAATGGCCGTATGTGCATTGTCTTATTATAATGCATACGGTTGGATACTCTGCAGTTTTTTCTTCTTCTGTTTTACGGTATTACTCTGCAGAGAAGAAGCTTTTTCACAGAGAGTTCGTTTCCTTTTCAGCAGAGGAGCAGTGATCGCAGCAGTTACTTTAGTTCTCTGCGGCTGGTGGTTCATCCGTAACGCAGTTTTGTATAACGGAGATTTCCTGGGAAGGAAATCCTGTGCGGAATGTGCGGAAAAATATGCTCAGAATGATTACAGACCGTCACTGTATCCGACTCCTGCAAAGCTGGGATGGAACTGGAAAGATATTATCCTTTATCAGGATCCGGGCTGGTATCATAACTGGATTCTGACAGTGTGTGTAAGTTTCATCGGTACTTTTGGACAGATGGAAATTTATATGCCATATACGGTCAGCAAACTGTATATGCTGTTCTTTGCTGTTGGGATCATCAGTGTATTTTTTGTAAAAGAGACATTTGATCTGAGAAAAAAAATGTATGTTGCACAGCGGAAAGCAGTTGGAAATGACAGATGGAAGATTAAAACAAAGGTGATATCCCGAGAGTGGAATAAAGAAGGTATTTTCCATTTGATGATGGTATTTCTGATTATGATTCCGGTATTTCTGTTTCTGTATTATGTTTATTACAGTGATAATCAGCCACAGGGAAGATATCTTATGCCTGCATTATATCCTCTGATGTACTTTGTTACGCTGGGCTGGAATAATATTCTGACAAAAACAGTGAAAAATGAAAAGGTGCGGAGTCTGATATACAGAGTACTGACTGTACTGCTGGTGATTTCGCCATTTGCCTGCTGGGCATTTTTAATCTTGCCTTAAAAGAAATAAAGGGACTGCCGCATGAAAAGCTTTTGCGGAAGTCCCTTAAATTTATCTATTTTATCTATCAAAGAAATGGTTACTGTCTGGTATTCAGAAGCAGGCTTCAGGATTTGATCACTTTGATCATCAGGAACAGGAAAAACAGCAGGAATGCTGCCCCGATCGCCCCGATGATATAATAAGGAGCAGTTGTATGGGAAGCAGAATATGCCTGTGCTGCCTCCATATTCTTCTGACCGGTTACTGCGGCATCATTTGTCTGCTGCTCTGCGTCTTCCAGAATCGCAGTTCCTACAGGAGTTCCTCCAAAGTAATACTGGCGTGTGATCTGTCCGTCAGAAGAAGTATCTTCTGTGGTCAGATTATCTTCTGTGGCACCGTTTGGTGCAATGACTGTACCACCGGAAAGACGGTTAAAATCATTGTCTGCGATGGTAAGGGGTGCAAAATTGTCAAAACCATAATTGAGAAGCGCGATCGCTTCATTATTGGTAACACCGGATGCGCCATTTAATACAATGCATACCAGCTTCATGTTATTTTTGGAAGCTTCACATACCAGGGTACTTCCGGAAGCTTCTGTGTACCCTTCCTTACCGCCGATACAGGGTTTATAATAACCGTCGCTGGTGCTGTTTATCATGGTAAAATTGTTTGTGAGTACACGTTCACCGCCGGAAACATTTGTTGCCGGAAGTGTATAGGAAGTAGTTGCTGCAATGGTGCGGAAAGTGTCATTTGCCATAGCTGCTTCCATGATCAGAGCCATATCATGGGCGGTGATATGCTGGTTCTCATCAGGAAGACCGGTAGGATTGGTAAAGACAGTATTGGTGCAGCCAAGCTCCTGTGCCCGGGTATTCATTGTCTGTACAAAAGCATCCACAGAACCTCCCACATGTTCAGCTACCTGCAGTGCGATATCATTGGCAGAGGCAACCATGATGGCATATAAACATTGTTCCATGGTGAAAACCTCATCTAACTGTGAGGAAATATTGGCTCCTCCGTCAGTAACACCGGAAACACCGGTTGCAGTCATGGTTACCTGTTCATCCAGACTGCTGTTCTCAAGAGCAACCAGGCAGGTCATAATCTTGACTGCGCTTGCAGGGTAAAGAGGCTGATCTGCATTTTTGGAATACAGGACTGTGTTTGTGGAAGTTTCCATTACAATTGCCGCGGCAGACGAAATATCGGAAGCCTGGGGCCATCCGTCGATACCGTTGGTGACTACGACAGACGGATCTGCTGTCTGTGCGGCGGCGTCTGTATTCTGAGCTGTTTCTTCAGCAGCAGATACCGGAAACTGTGAAAACATGGTGACAGCACCAAGTCCCAGAGCCATCAGGGCTGCAGTGATTCTTTTTTTCTTTATCATCATGGTATATAATACTCCTGTGTATAAAAATATTGAAAAGTTACTGTTCATTGTAAGTGAACAGTAACCATAAAAACAATAACAGTATAACACATTTCTCTCCTTTCTTGCAAAAAATATCATACAATGTTAAAATAAAAAATCATAGTAAAAATCGAGGTTATCATATGAGTAAAAAACCATCTGCAGGAGGAAAAATCCAGTGGACGAAAATGTTCAGGAAGCTTTCCCCCTATACGATCCGGAAAGGGTTCCGCTACATGAAGCATTATGGACCAAAGGAATTCTGGATCAGGCTGCATGAACGTTTTGAACCGGAAGAAGTACCATATGGTCCATGGTACCGGGCTTACATTCCGACGGAGGAAACACTGGAAACACAGAGGAAACAGAAATTTGATTATTCACCGCTGATCAGCATTGCAGTTCCGGCTTATCAGACACCTGTAGAATTTTTGAGACAGATGATAGAATCACTGATCGTTCAGACCTATTCAAACTGGGAGCTGTGTATCGTAAATGCAAGTCCTGACAATGAGGAGATGCAGAAAGTACTGGCAGAATATTCAGCCGGAGATTCCCGGGTAAGATTCTGCAATCTCAAAGAGAACCTTGGCATTGCAGAGAACACAAACCGCGCGTTTGCAATGGCAAAAGGTGAATTTGTGGGGCTTCTTGACCATGATGACCTGCTGGCACCCAATGCATTATATGAGATCGTGAAAATACTGCAGGATCATCCGCAGGCAGATGCGCTTTATACAGACGAGGATAAGGTTACAACAGAACTGGACGAGCATTTTCAGCCACATCTGAAATCGGATTTTAATCTGGATCTCCTGCGTTCCAATAATTATATCTGCCACTTTTTTGTAGTGCGAAAGAGTATTGTAGAAAAGACCGGAGGTTTCCGAAAAGAATTCGACGGAGCTCAGGATTACGATTTTATATTCCGCTGTACGGAGAATGCCGGAGAGGTTTTGCATGTTCCGGAAATCCTGTATCACTGGAGAACACACAAAGCCTCCACTGCAGATAATCCTGCCAGTAAAATGTACGCATTTGAAGCCGGCAAGAGAGCAATAGAAGCTCATCTTGAGAGAACAGGTACAAAAGGCGAGGTAAGCCATACACAGGATCTGGGCTTTTACCGGGTGAAATATCCGGTGCAGGGAAAACCTCTGGTGTCTGTTATCATACCAAACAAAGACGAGAAAGAGACTCTTCAGACCTGTCTGGAAATGCTGGAGAAGAATACCGGTTATCAGAATTTTGAGATCATAATCGTGGAGAATAACAGTACCACTGATGAGATTTTCCGATATTATAAAGAGCTTTCCGGAAACCGAAAGATCCATCTTTTGAGATGGGGAAAAGAATTTAATTATTCTGCCATCAATAACTTTGCTGCGGCGCATGCAAAGGGAGAATATCTGCTTTTCCTGAATAATGATGTAAAATCCATCAATCCGGACTGGCTGGAAGAAATGCTTGGAGTGTGTCAGCGTCCGGAAGTGGGCGGTGTCGGAGCAAAGCTCATTTATCCGGATAATACGATCCAGCATGCAGGATGTGTGATCGGAATGGGCGGTATTGCGGGGCATATGTTCGTAGATATGCCTGCGGACCGTACCGGCTATCTGCATAAGGCATCCCTTCTTCAGGATATGAGTGCAGTGACTGCCGCCTGTCTGTTGATGAAGAAAGAGGTTTTTGAGCAGGCAGGAGGATTTACAGAAGAACTGGCTGTGGCATTTAATGATGTGGATCTTTGCCTGAAAGTAAGAAAAAACGGCTATCTGATCGTATATGATCCCTATGCGAAGCTTTATCATATGGAATCAAAGACCAGAGGAGCTGAAGACAGCAAGGAGAAAGTGCGCCGTTTTCAGACGGAGATTGAATATATGCGATGTCACTGGATAGACATTCTCAAAAACGGAGATCCCTGTTATAACAAAAACCTGTCTCTTACCAAATGGAATTATTCTCTGAAGCCAATCCCGGGAATGGAGACAGAAGCAGGACAGAAAAAAGAGAAGACAGGGAGGAAATCATGCAGGAAGTATCAGTGATCATTCCGAATTTTAATGGGATGGCTTATCTGGATGGCGTACTTGCAGGTCTGGAGTGTCAGACTGTAAGCAATTTTGATGTAATTCTTGTGGATAATGGATCCAATGACGGAAGCTGTGCTTTTGTTGCTGCAAGGTATCCATGGGTCCATCTGATCGAACTGCCGGAGAATTTCGGATTCTGTAAAGCGGTCAATGAAGGGATCAGAGCATCACGCTCACCTTATGTACTGCTTTTAAACAATGATATTGAAGTAACGGAGAATTTTATAGAAGAAATGCTGTCAGCCATCAAAAGGCATCCCAAAGCTTTTTCCTGTGCTGCCAGAATGATTCAGTTTCATGACAGGGACAGGCTGGATGACGCAGGAAACTATTACTGCGCACTTGGATGGGCTTATGCGAGAGGTAAAGGGAAAGATATCCATACCTATGAAAAGGAAGAGAAGATTTTTGCTTCCTGCGCAGGAGCTGCTATTTACAGAAAGAAGATCTTTGATGAGCTGGGATATTTTGACGAAGAACATTTTGCATATCTGGAGGACATGGACGTGGGATACCGGGCCAGGATCTACGGATATGAAAACTGGTATGCACCTGATGCCATGGTATACCATGTGGGAAGCGGTACCAGCGGATCCAGATATAATCAGTTCAAGATCCGGTATTCTTCCAGAAATAATATTTATCTGATATACAAAAATATGCCGGTGTTACAGATTATTATCAATCTTCCGTTTCTTGTTGCAGGATTTGGAATCAAAATTCTGTTTTTTACGCTGAAAGGATTCGGAAGAGAGTATATTGCGGGAATTAAGAATGGATTCCAGATCAGTAAAAAAAATCATAAAATACCTTTTAAATTTCAAAATCTGTCAAACTATTTTAGGATTCAAGTTGAATTGTGGGTGAATATCTTCAGGCGTTTGTGCGGATGATAAGAAAGAAAGATAAATTTTTATTGCTTTTATAAAACAACTATTATAATATAGAAACGATAAAAAAATGAGGTGACAAAAGATTGCTAAAGGACAATGAAAAGAATTTCAGTCGTCTCCATATGATCATTGATGCAATTGTACTGGTACTGTCATATTTTCTGGCATGGCTGATCCGTTTTGTTGGTCCTATGGCAGCAACAGCAGTCAGAACCAGAAGCTTTCAGCAGTATATGCTGATGCTGGTTTTTATTGTACCGGTTTATCTGTTGTTGTATCAGGCTTTCACATTGTATACTCCCATGCGGATGCAGGGGCGTCGGCTTGTATTGGCTAATATTGTAAAGGCCAACTCGCTTGGGCTCCTTATTCTGATGTTTACATTTTACATGATAGATGAGAGCGATTTTTCCCGTTCTACTTATATTATGTTTTATGTAATTAATATTGTGCTTCAGTGGTGTGCCCGAATGTTGATTTTCGCTCTTCTGAGAAATATGAGAGAGAAGGGACTGAATCAGAAACAGATGATCTGTGTGGGATACAGCCGCGCAGCAGAGGAATACATTGACAGAGTTCTTGCCAATCCTCAGTGGGGATATGTGATCCGCGGAATACTGGATGACAATGTTCCGGCAGGAACAGAGTACAAGGGAATCAAAGTTCTTGGAAGGATTGCCAATCTGAATATAATACTTCCGGAGAACCGGCTGGATGAAATAGCGATCACTCTGGGCTTAAGTGAATATTACCGCCTGGAAGAGATTGTAGCACTGTGTGAAAAATCCGGAGTACACACCAAGTTTATCCCGGATTATAATAAGATCATTCCGACAAAACCATACACAGAAGATATACTGGGACTTCCGGTTATCAATATCCGTTATGTACCGTTGAACAATACATTCAATGCACTGGTCAAGCGGGCGATGGACATTGCAGGATCTATTGTTGGAATCATAGTAACCTCACCGCTGATGCTGTTAATGTGTGCTATCATTAAGCTGACATCACCGGGACCACTGATCTATAAACAGGAGAGGGTTGGACTTCATAACCAGACTTTTCGGATGTACAAGTTCCGTTCCATGGAAGTACAGCCGGAATCGGAAGAGAAGAAGGCATGGACAGTAAAGAATGACCCAAGAGTAACACCCATCGGAAAGTTTATGCGTCACACCAGTATTGATGAACTGCCACAGCTTTTCAACATACTGAAGGGTAACATGAGTCTTGTGGGACCACGACCGGAGCGGCCGTTTTTTGTAGAGAAATTCAGAGAAGAAATCCCGAGATATATGGTGAAACATCAGGTTCGCCCGGGACTTACCGGCTGGGCTCAGGTGAATGGTTACCGCGGAGACACATCCATAAGAAAAAGAATCGAATATGACCTTTATTACATTGAAAACTGGAGCATAGGGCTGGATATCAAGATTATATTCCTTACATTTTTCAAGGGATTTATAAACAAAAATGCATATTAAGATAAGGGGAAAAAGGCATGGCTAAACCAGGAAAAAAGAAAAAAGTACTGTTTGTGCTTGAGATCATTGTACTGCTGCTGTTTATTGGCGGGCTGTATGTGTATGGACAGATTTCTTCCAGGCTGGATAAGATCGAGCAGCCGGAACTGAAAAAGGAAAAAATAGTCGTAAACCAGGAAGCACCAAAGATGACAGGATACAAGACCTATGTGCTGTTTGGTATTGATACCAGAGGGGAAGGCTCCCAGTATTCTGCACAGAACAGTGATACCATGATCATTGTGAGTGTAAACAACGATACAAAAGAAGTGCGTATGGTTTCCGTATACAGAGATACACTTCTCAATGTTGGAGATGATACCTATACGAAGGCAAATGCAGCCTATGCGCTGGGTGGTCCGGAACAGGCGATCACTATGTTAAATACAAACCTGGATCTGGATATTTCCGATTATGCGACGGCCGATTTTTCTGCACTTGTAGAAGTGGTAGATGATCTTGGCGGTCTTGATATTCCGTTATCTTATGCGGAAATTGAACATATGAATAACTATTGCGTGGAAACATCCAAGCTGACAGGGAAAGATTACACTCCAATCGAGAAACCGGAGCCAAAGCCGGAAGATGAGGAAGCCATTGTAGGAACTTATCATCTGAACGGTGTACAGGCGACATCCTATTGCCGTATCCGTTATACTGCAAGTCTGGATATGGGACGTACAGAGCGTCAGAGACGAGTACTTGGAATGCTCTTTGATAAGGCGAAGATAGCAGGTCTTTCTTCTATCTTTAAGATTATGGATGATGTATTCCCGATGGTTACAACATCTCTTTCAAAACAGGATATTCTGGGACTTATTCCGACTCTGATCGGATATAAATTTACAGACAGTACGGGATTCCCGCAGAAGTTTAAATTCTCTAATATCAAGGGAAGTATTATTGTTCCTACTGATCTTGAGAACAATGTAGTTGAACTTCACAAGTTCCTGTATGATGATCAGGATTATACTCCGTCTTCTGAGGTAGTGGCCCGCAGTAATAAGATACTTGAGATCGTCGGCGGAGAAGGTAAGCTGGATGATGCAGCCAAGACTACGACACAGGACACTGATACCACAAATGCAAATGACACTTTTGTATGGTCCGGCGATAATACCTCCGGCAGTACGGATAACAGCGGCGATTATGACAGTGATTATGATAACGGCGGTTATGATGGCGGTTATGATAATGGCGGCGATGACACCGGCAGTGACACTGGTGGTGGAGACTACGACGGCGGCGATGACACCGGTGGTGGAGACTACGACGGCGGCGATGACACCGGTGGAGATGAGACCGGCGGCGATGACACCGGTGGAGATGAGACAGGCGGCGACGATGGATTCAGCGATGATTCAGCAGCAGATTCCGGAGCAAGTTCTGAAGAACAGTAACAGGGAACTGCTATAAAAATATAAATAATAGAAAAGAGGACCATCTGTTGGAAAGGATGGTCCTCTTTTCAGATAAGGAGTGTTGAGGATGACGCATAAGGAAAAATATAATGACACTGTGACAGTTGATGTAATCATTCCTGCCTATCGTCCCGGCAGAGAATTTGGAGAACTGCTGCACAGACTGGAAGAACAGGAATATCGTCCCCGCAGGATTCTGGTTATGAATACGGGAGAGCAGTACTGGAACAGAGAATGGGAGAAATGTCCGATCCTTGAGGTTCATCACCTGGAACAGAAGGATTTTGATCATGGCGGAACCAGAAGAAGGGCAGCAGAACTTTCGAATGCAGATATTATGATCTTTATGACACAGGATGCTCTCCCTGCTGACAGAAAAGTAATTGGAAATCTTGTCTGTGCTGTCAGTGAAAATCCGGGTGCAGGAGCAGCCTATGCAAGACAATTGCCTAAGGCAGACTGTCGCTTTCTGGAACGTTATACCCGTTCTTTTAATTATCCGGAGCAGTCCTCGGTAAAGTCACTGGATGATATTGATAAGTACGGGATCAAGACCTATTTCTGTTCTAATGTGTGCGCGGCCTATGATAAAGGGATTTATCTGAAAACAGGCGGTTTTACAGAGCGGGCGATTTTCAATGAAGATATGATCTGTGCCGGAACAATGATTCAGAAAGGCTATTCAGTTGTCTATGCGGCAGATGCGAGAGTATATCATTCCCATAATTATTCCGGAAGACAGCAGTTCCACAGAAACTTCGATCTGGGAGTATCCCAGGCAGAGCATCCGGAGATTTTTGAAGGAGTACCTTCTGAGGGAGAGGGAATCCGTCTGGTAAAAAGAAGCCTGGGCTATCTGATAAGAACGGGACACTTCTGGCTGATTCCTCAGCTGATCTGGCAGAGCGGAATGAAATATGCAGGATATTTCCTGGGGAAAAGATACAGAAAACTTCCCCGGAAAGTTGTTCTTGCATGTACCATGAGTCCATATTACTGGAACAGAAAATAAAGGTAAGCGGATAACCTTAAGACACGCCAATTTACGATAATTGTCACATTTTGAACACAATTAATTGATATACTGATTCCAGAGTTCAGGAGAAGAATTGCTGTAACTGTGCAGAAATAAAACAGTTACAGATCATTGTTTATTTCGGGGAGTGCTCCGATAAACAGTAATACAGGAACAGAAGGGAGCAGATTACATGAATGATGAAAGAAACCTGGGTGAAAAAACAGATGATTCCGGTCAGCAGCCCAGATATGAACATTATCAGTTCCATGAAGAACAGGGAACTGTTTTGAAACCATCCGGTCCCTCTGGACACAGAAGAAATCAGAATTCTTTTCAGAAAAAAGCAGGGACGACAATCGCACTGGCTGTGATCTTTGGCCTGGTGGCGGCAGTTGTATTTCAGGCGGCGAATTTTGCAGCAGACAGATTCCTGAATACAGGTAAGTCTTCGGTGCAGATTAAAACTACAGACAGTGTGGATCTTCAGGAAACGGCATCAGATGACAGCACTGCCGATAAGGTGCTGTCTGACTCTGAGAATGGAACAGTAGCAGCAGTGGCTCAGGCTTCCATGCCTTCTGTAGTTGCGATCACTACTGTCAGTGTTCAGGAAATACCAAGCTTTTTCGGATATAGTTCCCGCCAATATAAGAGTGCGTCAACAGGTTCAGGGATTATCGTTGGAGATAATGATGATGAGCTTCTGATCGCAACGAATAATCACGTGGTGGATGGAGCTACAACTCTGAGTGTCTGCTTTATCGGGGATGATGTGGCAAATGCAGAGACAGAGACTGTGAATGCGGGAGATAATGGAGATCTGAATGTAGAGGATGCAGTCAGTGCCAAGATTAAGGGTACAGATGCTGATAATGATCTGGCAGTAGTTGCGGTGAAGAAATCGGATATCCCTGAGGACACTTTAAATCAGATCAAGATTGCTCAGATAGGAAGTTCGGATGATCTGGCAGTAGGGCAGCAGGTAGTTGCGATCGGTAATGCGCTTGGATATGGTCAGTCTGTAACATCAGGCTGGATAAGTGCATTGAACCGGACGATTTCTACAGATGACGGAACGAACAGTACAGGGCTGATCCAGACGGATGCGGCGATCAATCCGGGTAACAGTGGTGGTGCACTTTTGAATATGAAAGGCGAGCTGATCGGCATCAATTCTGCAAAATACGCAGACAGTGCCGTAGAAGGTATGGGATATGCCATTCCTATTTCCAAAGCAAAGCCTATTCTGGAAGAACTGATGAATCGTGAGACCAGGGAGAAAGTAGACAGCAGCAAAAAAGGATATCTGGGAGTAAGTCTTGCCAGTCTGACCACAGAGGCAATTGAGATGTATAATATGCCCACAGGCGCTTTTGTAAGAAATGTGGAGAATGATTCCCCGGCACAGGAGGCAGGTATCTGTAAAGGCGACATCATCGTAAAATTCGATGGACAGAAAGTCAGTGATGGTGATGATCTGCTGGATAAACTGCAGTATTATAAATCGGGAGAGAAGATTGAGGCAGTTATTGCAAGAGCCACTAATGGGGAATATGAAGAAAATACTATAGAGCTGACTCTCGGCACCAGACCGGACAATGAATAAAACAAAAGACATCGCCCATGCGGCGGTGTCTTTTATAATATTATCAGTGAACAGTAACCCAGGCAGGATTCTTTTTGTGTTTATAAAACTTTCATTTTGTTATAAGGGAATTGTATGATATAATTCAGTTAAATAAGCGTAATGATCCAGCAGCCTGCTATCCTGCAGGAGCACTGTACTGTTACGAATAAGAGGATATAGAAAGGAGTCATTATGAGCGAGAACTATAATGATGATGAAATAATAGACAGCAGCGAAGATACAGAGAAAAAGAGAAACAAATCCGAAAAATTCTGTTTTCTCTGCCGCAGACCTGAGAGCAAGGCCGGTCCGATGATCGAACTTCCCAATAACATACATGTCTGCACGGATTGTATGCAGAAGAGCTTTAATTCTATGAATCAGCAGTTTAATGAGGGTAAGTTCAATTATTCTGACCTGTTGAATATGCCGAATGTGAGCATGATCGATCTGGGCAGCTTCCAGAATCCGGTGCAGCAGCCAAAGAAAGAAAAAAAGAAAAAGAAACAGGAAAAACCGGTTCTGGATCTGAAAAATATTCCTGCTCCCCATAAGATCAAAGAAACCCTTGACCAGTATGTGATCGGTCAGGAGAAAGCCAAGAAAGTAATGTCTGTAGCGGTTTACAATCACTATAAACGTGTGGCAACAGATACAATGGATGAGATTGAAATTGAGAAATCTAATATGCTGATGATCGGACCAACCGGATGCGGTAAAACCTATCTGGTTAAAACCCTGGCGAAACTTCTGGATGTGCCGCTTGCAATTGCAGATGCCACTTCTCTTACAGAAGCCGGTTATATTGGCGATGATATAGAGAGCGTTGTTTCCAAACTTCTGGCGGCGGCAGATAATGATGTGGAGCGTGCCGAGCATGGTATTATTTTCATTGATGAGATTGATAAGATTGCCAAGAAGAAGAACACCAACCAGAGAGATGTCAGTGGTGAGGCAGTGCAGCAGGGAATGCTGAAGCTTCTTGAGGGAAGTGAGGTGGAAGTTCCTGTAGGTGCAAACAGCAAAAACGCAATGGTACCGCTTGTAACTGTTAATACACGTAATATTCTGTTTATCTGTGGCGGTGCTTTTCCTGATCTGGAGAATATCATTAAAGAAAGGCTGAACAAGCAGGCATCTATCGGTTTTTATGCAGACCTGAAGGATAAATATGATAATGATCCTCATCTGCTTCAGAAAGTAACAGTGGAGGATATCCGCAGTTTTGGAATGATTCCGGAATTTATCGGACGACTTCCGATCATCTTTACTCTGGACGGATTGAATGAGGATATGCTTGTGAAGATCCTGCAGGAGCCGAAGAATGCGATTCTTAAACAGTATCAGAAACTTCTTGCACTGGATGAAGTGAAACTGGAATTTGAAGACGGGGCGCTTCATGCAATTGCTGCGAAAGCACTGGAGAGAGATACAGGTGCCAGGGCACTTCGCGCGATACTGGAAGAGTATATGCTGGATATCATGTATGAGATTCCGAAAGATGACAGCATAGGAGAGGTTGTGATCACAAGAGAATACATAGAAGGAAACGGTGGTCCGAAGATCCTTCTTCGCGGACAGGAGCCGATCCTGCTGGAGGGTAGTCATTAATTAAAATAGTTTTGTTCTTGCATTATGAGGACAATAATGGAAGGGAGTAAATATTATGGGAACAGATTTTTTTGATGGATTAGTTAAGACATTTTCAAAAACAACGAAGGAACTGGGAAAGACAACAAGAGAATTAGGTGCCCGCGCAGAGCAGACGATCGAGGCACAGAAGATAAGAAGTAAAATCACAGGAGAAGAGCGCATTATTGAGAAAATCAAAGTTGATATCGGTGATATTGTTTACAGACGACATTCTCAGGGTGATGGAATTGATAGTGAGTTAAGTGCTTTATGTCAGGAGATTGATCAGCATTATCTGAAAATCAGGGAGTATAAGGATAATGCTGCGAACCTGAAAGGAGAGAAAATCTGCCCGTCCTGCGAGCGGGAGGTAGATATTAATGTAAGTTTCTGTCCGTATTGCGGAACGTCATGCCCGACTCCGGAACTGGCGAAGAATGTGGAAAATGACACTGTATCTTCAGATGAAGATGAAGATGGGAGTAATGAGCCGGAAGAAACACCGGCAGAAGAATTACAGCCGGAAGAACCAGAGACAGAGAAAACAGCAGAAACAGAACCAGCACAGGAACAGCCGGTGGAAGAAACACCAGTGGAAAAAGAAACAATGGAAGAGAAGTAAGTAACTGCAGGGTAAATTATTTTTACAGATTTACCAGATAATTACAGTATAATTAAAAATATGTTGCAAATTGATATGGAATATGATAATTTTATATCGTATCAAAAGGTATGAAAATTACGAACAGGAGAGGGAAAGATGAAAAACAGAAAATTAAATCAGTTATTAGTCGCAGGAATGATCAGTGCAGCTATGATGACTTCTGGTATCAGCGTTCAGGCTGCTGATTTTAGTGATGATACATCAACAGTAGAAGAACAGTCTGTTGGCTCAGCAGAAGAGGAAGCTCCGGAGGTAGAGGACGGATCTGAATTTCAGTCCGATGCTGCTGAAGCATCATCAGCAGTAGCAGTCAGTTCAGCGAACTTCCCGGATGCAAAGTTCCGCCAGTATGTTTTAGACAATATTGATACAGACAAGGATAAGAAACTTTCAGCGGCAGAGATCAAAGCAGCCAAGACGATTGATGTTTCAGGACTTGGAATTTCCAACCTGAAAGGTATTGAACGTTTTACCTATGCGACAGATCTGTTTGCGGCAAATAACAAACTTACTTCTGTAAATATTACAAAGAATACAAAAGTTGCATATCTGAATCTGAGTAATAACAGTCTTGCAGGAACTCTGGATCTCAGCAAATGCACAAATCTTCGTGTAGTGAAGTATGGAAGCAATAAACTGACAAAGGTAGTAATGCCTTCCAAGAAATATCTGAAGAATCTGGATTTCGTAGATGCAAGCTCCAATAAATTTACCACACAGGCAAATGCAGGACTGAACATCGGAGATACTGATTATGTAAAGAGTCTTTCAGAAGTCAATGCCTCCAATAATGCCATCACTTCATTTAACTGTGCCGGATTTCAGGGAATCCTTGATCTTAGAAACAATAAGATCACAAATCTGAAACTGGAAAACAGCAAGGAAGGATCTCAGGTAGTTTCCTTATACCTTGACGGAAACTCACTGAGTAAGACACCTTCTATTGACTTTACACCGGAATGGATTGCCGTACCTCAGCAGTTCAGCTGTGATGCAAAGGTTTCATCCAAGGTCAAAATGCTGAAGGCAACTGCATCCATCACATCTGCAACATGGGATCAGATCGTGGTAAACGTTGGTTCCAGTACAGATGATGCTTCTTACAAACTGGAGAAGAAAACAGGCAACGGTGCATATGAAACTGTTAAAACATGGGATAATGGTGATCTGGCTGACGCAGAGTTCGGAGAAGATTACACAGATAATGTGATTTCTACAGGAACAGTCTACACATACAGAGTTACAGCAACTGTACAGGTAAAAGATGCCAATAAGAACCTCAGATCCTGGTCAAATTCCGCAGAAGTGAAAGCTACAGCAACAGGTACAAAGCCGGCAATCTCTGTGAAGTCCACCAAAAAAGGTGTGGCAACCGTAAGCTGGAAGGCTGTTGCAGGTGCAGACGGATATGATGTTTACTGTGGATCATCCAAGAAATCCCAGAAGGGTACGGTTGTAAAAGGAACTACAAAGCTGACCGCAAATAAGACAAAACTGACAAGTGGTAAAACTTATTATTTCAGAGCACGCGCATATAAGATGGTAGGATCTGCAAAGGTATATACAGGTTACAGCGCAGTGAAGAGCGTGAAAGTCAAATAATACAAAAATAATTGAGAACAGTATAAAATCAAGCCGGCGATGTGAGAGCAGATATCTTTTACAGAGCCGGCTCTTTGATTATGGCAATTCCGTAAAATACTGTGGACAGTCCGGTATTGCTATAGATGAATTGTTATAGATGGGAGGAATGTCATGTGAAATATATCAGAAAGAGTTTCTTTTTATTTTGGTTGATAGCGGTAATGCTGTTTGGAACAGTATCGGCATCCGCAGCATCTGCAAAACCGGAAACACCGGTATTGTCCGGAACAGCAGCCGGAAACAGAGTGACTCTGAACTGGAATAAAGTAAAGAAGGCCTCCGGCTATCAGATTTTTCTGTATTATAAAGCCTACGGAAAATACAAATGCGTGGAAAGGATCAAGAACAGGAACATTACCAGTTTTACACTGACAGGTTCTGAAGATAAGCTCTACACTTATAAGATACGTTCTTATCTGAAACAGGGAAACAAAACTCTGTACAGCCCATCATCGAAAGCACTGGAGATAAAAACAGCTCCCGGAAAACCTGTGATCACCCGGATAAGAGTGAGAGAAGAAAGCGGAACCCTGATCAAATGGAAAAAAATCAAAACTGCAGAAGGATATCAGATATTCCGGTCAGAATCCGAGGACAGAGGATATAAAAGAATCAATATAGTTTCCGGCAATACAACATTCAGTTATGCAGATACAGGTGCTGTTTCAGGAAAGACTTATTATTACAGAATACGGGCATATGTACGAAATCAGGGAAATGTTGTATATTCTGAACTGAGTGATCCGGCAGAGGCGGTAATGCGAAAGACTATTATGATCGGAGATTCCAGAACAGATATGATGAAAGATGTTGTGGAGAACGATAACATCACATGGATATGTGAGGTTGGAATGGGGTATAAATGGCTTAGAGATACTGCCCTGAAGACCTTGCAGGAGCAGATGAAAGGAAATGAAGATATTTTTGTCTGGCTTGGTGTTAATGATGTATACAATATTTCAAATTATATCAGTCTGCTGAATGAGGAGATTCCAAAATGGAAAGCGCAGGGAGCGGATGCCTATATTGTGGCAGTGGGACAGGTAACCAAAGATCCTTATGTAACAAATGAGGAAATCGAAGATTTCAATGCCAGAATGAAAAAAGAAGTTGCCGGTGCGAAATATGCAGATCTTTATTCTTATCTGAAAAAGCAGGGATATAAGACAACAGACGGAACTCATTACGATAATGAAACCACATGGAAGATTTACCGTTATCTGATGTCTTTTGTGTCATAAGAACAGAAAAAAAGGAAACTGTATCAGTTTCCTTTTTTGAGTAAAAAAATAATGCAGAAGATGGGACTTGAACCCACACGATATTGCTACCACAGGCACCTGAAGCCTGCGCGTCTGCCAATTCCGCCACTTCTGCATTTCTTATTTATCAATCGCTCTCTCGCGACTGCTCATTTATAATAACCGATGTATGGATAAAAGTCAATAGCTTTTTTGAAATTTTTTTAATTTTTTTTACAGTATCATCAAAACGCACAATTTGTTACGTAGAAGTGTAAGCTTCTTCTGATAAACTGCGGAGCAGTTATCCGGTGTAGAGTTGCACAGAGAAGAGGATGATTTAAATTTTATAGAGGTATTTGGATGTGAGAAAGCAGTGAATGCATGTGATTGGATCTGCCTGAAATTACAAAAAAGTTTTTAATATCAACTTAATTATTTTTAGTACCTTATAAGGTTGAAAAAAGCACTTTGCTGTGATACAATCTTGAAGATTTAGGAAAAAATAAGTGATAGACACAATATAAAGATAAGAAAGGGAGATTGTATGAAAGCATTTCTGATATTAGAAGATGGCCATGTGTTCAAAGGTACAAGCATTGGTTCAACGAGAGACGTTATCAGCGAAATCGTCTTTAATACTTCCATGACCGGTTATCTGGAAGTAATGACCGACCCTTCCTATGCAGGACAGGCAGTATGTATGACTTATCCCCTCATTGGGAATTACGGAATTTGTTATGATGACCAGGAGTCATCAAAGCCATGGGTGGACGGCTTTATTGTCCGCGAATTATCCCGTGTCCCAAGTAATTTCAGAAGCGTGGACACGATTCAGCATTTCTTAACAAAGCATGATATTCCAGGTATTGCCGGAATTGATACCAGAGCCTTAACGAAAATCCTTCGTGAGAAAGGTACCATGAACGGTATGATCACCGTCAATGAAAATTATGATTTAGATACAATTATCCCCCAGTTAAAAGCATATACAACAGGTAAGGTAGTAGAGAAGGTAACATGCCGCGAGAAAGAGATTTTAAAAGGCGACGGTCCGAAAGTAGCACTTCTTGACCTGGGAGCTAAGAGAAACATTGCACGTTCCCTGAATGAAAGAGGATGTGAGGTTACAATTTATCCGGCACTGACACCTGCGGAAGAGATTCTGGAGACAAATCCGGATGGCATTATGTTAAGTAACGGCCCTGGAGATCCAAAGGAATGTACTTCTATTATAAAGGAAATAAAAAAATTATATGATTCTGAAGTTCCGATCTTCGCAATCTGTCTTGGACATCAGCTTATGGCTCTTGCAACAGGTGGAGATACTCATAAGATGAAATACGGACACAGAGGCGGAAATCATCCGGTCAAAGACCTTGCAACAGGACGTGTTTACATTTCTTCCCAGAACCATGGTTATGTAGTAGATGCTGAGGGACTTGAAGAGAAAAACATTGCAAAACCTGCATTCGTTAACGTCAATGACGGCACAAACGAAGGTATGGCATACGAAGGAAAGAATATCTTTACTGTACAGTTCCATCCTGAAGCATGCCCGGGACCGCAGGATTCCAGTTACCTGTTTGACAGATTTATGGATATGATGGGAGGAAATAAATAATGCCAAGAAATAAAGACATTAAAAAAGTACTTGTAATTGGTTCCGGCCCGATTATCATCGGCCAGGCAGCAGAGTTTGACTATGCAGGAACACAGGCATGCCGTTCCCTGAAAGAAGAAGGCATTGAGGTTGTTCTTCTTAACTCCAACCCTGCAACCATCATGACAGATAAAGATATCGCTGACAGAGTTTATATCGAGCCTCTGACAGTAGAAGTAGTAGAACAGCTTATCCTGAAAGAGAAACCGGACAGCGTCCTTCCTACACTGGGCGGCCAGGCGGGATTAAACCTTGCCATGGAGCTGGATGAGAAAGGTTTCCTCAAAGAACACAATATAAGACTGATCGGTACAACTGCCCAGACAATCAAGAAAGCGGAGGACCGTCAGGAATTTAAAGATACCATGGAGAAGATCGGTGAGCCGATTGCAGCATCCAAGGTTGTTACAACAGTAGAAGATGGTCTTGCATTTACAAACATCATTGGTTATCCGGTAGTTCTCCGTCCTGCTTACACACTCGGTGGAAGCGGCGGCGGTATCGCTCATAATGAATATGAACTTCGTGAAATCCTAGAGAATGGTCTTCGTCTTTCACGTGTAGGTGAAGTTCTGGTAGAGCGCTGCATCGCAGGATGGAAAGAGATTGAATATGAAGTAATGCGTGACAGTGCAGGAAACTGTATCACAGTCTGCAACATGGAGAACATTGATCCGGTTGGTGTCCACACAGGTGACTCTATCGTAGTTGCTCCATCTCAGACACTGGGAGATAAAGAATATCAGATGCTCCGTACTTCAGCCCTGAACATCATCACAGAACTTGGAATCACAGGTGGATGTAACGTTCAGTACGCTCTGAAACCGGACAGCTTTGAATACTGTGTAATCGAGGTAAACCCGCGTGTAAGCCGTTCCTCTGCACTTGCAAGTAAGGCAACAGGTTACCCGATCGCAAAGGTTGCAGCAAAGATTGCTCTGGGTTACACACTGGATGAGATCCCGAATGCGATCACAGGAAAAACATATGCAAGTTTCGAGCCAATGCTTGACTACTGCGTAGTGAAGATTCCGAGACTTCCATTTGACAAATTTATTACTGCAAAGAGAACCCTTACGACTCAGATGAAAGCTACCGGTGAGGTTATGAGCATCTGCCATAACTTTGAAGGCGCTCTGATGAAAGCAATTCGTTCTCTGGAACAGCATGTAGACAGCCTTATGTCCTACGATTTTACACAGCTTACAGATGAAGAACTTCTGGCAGAACTGGAAATCGTAGATGACCGCAGAATCTGGAAAATCGCAGAAGCAATCCGCCGCGGTATGCCGCAGTCCATGCTTCATGACATTACCAAGATTGATATCTGGTTCATTGATAAGCTGGCAATCCTTGTTGGAATGGAAAATGCACTTAAAACCAGAAAGCTTACAAAAGAGCTTCTTCTGGAAGCAAAGCGCATGGAATTTCCGGATTATATCATTGCTCGTCTGACAGGTAAAACAGAAGAAGAAATCAAAGCTCTTCGTGAAGAATACCAGATCAAAGCAGCATACAAGATGGTTGATACCTGTGCTGCAGAGTTTGCGGCAGCAACACCATATTACTATTCTGTATACGGCGATGAAGGCACAGAGAATGAAGCAGTAGCAACACCGGATAAAAAGAAAATCCTGGTACTTGGTTCCGGTCCGATCCGTATCGGTCAGGGTATTGAGTTCGACTTCTGTTCCGTACACTGTACATGGGCATTTGCAAAAGAAGGCTATGAGACCATTATCATCAACAACAACCCGGAAACAGTAAGTACAGACTTTGATATTGCAGATAAACTGTATTTCGAGCCTCTGACACCGGAAGATGTTGAGAATGTAGTAAATATCGAGAAACCGGACGGAGCAGTTGTACAGTTCGGTGGTCAGACAGCTATCAAATTAACAGAAGCACTGACAAAGATGGGCGTTAAGATTCTCGGAACATCTGCGGAGAACGTAGATGCAGCAGAGGACCGTGAGCTCTTTGATGAGATTCTTGAAAAATGCGAGATCCCGAGACCAAAGGGACAGACAGTATTTACTGCTGAGGAAGCTAAGAAAGCAGCAAATGAGCTGGGTTATCCTGTTCTGGTTCGTCCTTCCTATGTACTTGGTGGTCAGGGCATGAGAATCGCTGTAAGCGATGAGGACGTAGAAGAGTATATTGGTGTGATTAACCAGATTGCACAGGAGCACCCGATCCTTGTTGATAAATACCTGATGGGTAAGGAAATCGAAGTAGATGCTGTATGCGATGGCGAGGATATCCTGATTCCTGGTATCATGGAACATATCGAGCGTGCCGGAATCCACTCCGGTGACAGTATCTCCGTATACCCGGCTAAGACCATCAGCGAGAAAGCAAAAGAGACAATTGCAGAATACACCAGGCGTCTTGCAAGAGCACTGCATGTTATCGGTATGATCAACATCCAGTTCATTGTTCTTGGAGATGATGTATATGTGATTGAGGTTAATCCTCGTTCCAGCCGTACTGTACCGTACATCAGCAAGGTAACAGGAATTCCGATCGTTCCTCTTGCAACGAAGGTAATCCTTGGATACAAGCTGAAAGACATGGGCTATGAACCGGGACTTCAGCCGGAAGCAAAACACTATGCGATCAAGATGCCTGTATTCTCATTTGAGAAGATCCGCGGCGCTGATATCAGTCTTGGACCGGAAATGAAGTCAACAGGTGAGTGCCTTGGTATTGCTGAGACATTCAATGAAGCGCTTTACAAAGCATTTATCGGAGCAGGTATCCGTCTTCCGAAACATAAAAACATGATTATCACTGTCAAAGACGAAGACAAACAGGATATCATCCCGATCGCAAGAAGATTCGAAGCACTTGGATACAGAATCTATGCTACACTGGGAACTGCAAAAGTCCTCAAAGAAAACGGAATCAAAGTTATCCGTACAAATAAGCTGGAGCAGCCTGCACCGAACCTTATGGACCTTATCCTTGGTCATAAGATCGACGTTGTCATCGATACTCCGCCACAGGGTGTAGAGCATCAGAAAGATGGTTTCGTCATCAGACGTAACGCCATCGAGACAGGTGTCAATGTCCTTACTTCTCTGGATACAGCAGAAGCACTGGCAACCAGCCTTGAGAATACAGACCTGAACAATTTATCTCTTATTGATATTGCTACGATTGCAAGAAGATAAAGAACTGATAAATAATATGAAATGATGAAAAGCAGCCGTAATTTTCTCTGTCGGAGAAAAGGCGGCTGTTTTTATCTTATAGAATCAGCAGAAAAATACAGATTACAGTTGTATCAGTGGCATGGTGTGTAATATAATCATATGAGTATTTACAGTGAGTCAGATAGATATATGTGGGTCTTTTGCATTACTTATTATCTGGCAGAAACCTGTCTGATCCGGTTGAAAATCGTTGTAAATAAGAATAACAACAAAAAAGAAAACAGGAAGGGAAAGATTATGGATTTTATTGAACTGTTAAAGGTCATTTTCCTTGGGATTGTAGAGGGAATCACAGAATGGCTCCCGATCAGCAGTACCGGACATATGATCCTGGTGGATGAGTTCCTGAAACTGAATGTGACAGAGGATTTTAAGAATCTGTTTTTCGTAGTGATCCAGCTTGGCGCGATCCTCGCGGTTGTAGTTCTCTACTGGAACAAATTGTGGCCGTTTTATATCAGACCAATTTCAAAGAAACAGCAGGCAGTGCTTAACAGGCATGGTGCAGTATCCAGAGGAATTCTTACTTTTGTGGAGAAGTTCTGTGATAAAGAAAAATGGGTACTCTGGTTTAAAATTATAGTAGCCTGTATACCGACGATTGTTATCGCACTTCCGTTTAATGATGTCATTGAAGAGAAATTTAATAACTATGTAGTAGTTGCCATTGCACTGATCGTATATGGTATCCTCTTCATTGTCATTGAGAATTATAACAAGAGAAGAAGACCAACCTGTACAAATCTGGAAAATCTGTCATTTAAGACTGCACTCATCATCGGTCTGTTCCAGGTACTCTCCGTAGTTCCGGGTACATCCCGTTCAGGTTCCACCATTATCGGTGGTATCCTTGCAGGAACCTCCCGTACAGTAGCAGCAGAATTTACCTTCTTCCTGGGAATCCCGGTCATGTTCGGAGCCAGTCTTCTGAAAATCCTGAAATTCGGTTTCTCTTTCACAGGAACAGAGGTGATGATCCTGATCGTGGGAATGGTAGTGGCATTTGTAGTTTCCATTATCGCGATCAAATTCCTGATGGGATACATAAAGAAACATGACTTTAAGGCATTCGGATGGTACAGAATCGCACTTGGTATTCTGGTGCTTGGATACTTTATCGGAAAAACACTTCTTGGTTGTAAATAATGTATAAGAAAAGCCCTGCTGTATAAGCGGCATGTACGTCATAAGCGTATATCCCGGACAGCAGGGCTTTTTATTATGTTACAGGTTTCTTATATACAGATCATTTCGCCGGTATAAGAGGTATCATAACCTGTCAGATGATGAATCTCAGCTTTGAAATCTTCAGACTGTACAATTTCCACAAGAACAGAGAACCCCGGCTTTCTCACAGATTCCGCAGGAATTGCCAGATACATCTGCATATCAGTCACAGGGACGAAATCAAGTCCCGGAAAGTAACGTGCGATCATTTCTTCTCCAAAAGCAACATTCGCTCTGTGCTCAAAAACAGCAGATGCAGATGACATATCAGAGACAGCTTCATTTCTGTATCCGCTGATTTTTTCAGAAGAGATTCCCCGTTCTTTTAACAGACGGTCCAGATAAACCCTGCGGGCACTTCCCTTTTCACGATTCATAAAAACAACTTTCGGATCCGTCAGGTTCTCCACAGAAGAAATCTTTTCAGGATTTCCGGCCTGTACATAGAAGCCGACAGAGTATTTATATAAAGAAAGAAGTATCAGCGGGATTCCGGGAACCAGGTGACGGATATCATCTATATCCAGACTGGTAGCAGCGATATGTGCCTTTTCGAAATACAGGGAATAAAGTCCGTTATAGTCATTCATATGAGACTGCAGGACAGGAAGGCCATCAGGATGAGCGGACATTTTGCCGAGAAGAAGCTCCAGGGCGGCAGAAGTCTGGCCGCCTAAAATGATACCACTGGAATGAAGCAGATAATCTCTCTTCAGCAGAGAGCTCTCAGGTTCAAAATTAACAGAAGTGTATGGAATATCCTGCCCGCTTTCGGAATTGCCGGAACTGCTTCTGTTAAGATACTGTGTCAACTGATCTTCGCTGACCCTGAGTTGTTTTCCGATTTTGGAAGATTCCAGCTCACCGCGCTTGATAAGTTCATAGACCGTTGTCTTTTTGATCTTTAGACGGTCTGCGACCTCCTGAGCTGTGTAAAGTTTATTCATCAATACCTACCATGACATTAGTAGCCTTGATCACTGCATAAGCATCAGAACCTACTTTCAGGTTTAATTCTTCAACTGCTGCACAGGAGATGGTTGCTGTGATAATGTTTCCACCGCCGATATCAATAGAAACGATGGAGTTTACAGCTCCGTTATTGATACTTACTACTTTCCCTTTTAACTGATTGCGTGCACTTAATTTCATGATAATTACCTCACTGTTTATTATTTTTTTTCTATAGATTTATCGTTACTGTTCACACTCCACTATCCCGCGAGGTGTTTTGGCATGGATATGCCAAAATCCCGAGACATACAAGCCAAAATTCCATTGCCACAGGCAATCTGGAATGAATTTTGGCTGCGTTACTGAGAACGGAGTGAACAGTAACGATTTATCTGATACCCGATCAAAGGCCGGAAAGTTGTTTATGGCAGTAAAAATAAGGCTTTCGACCTTTTATCATTTACATGATAACATATACAAATAAAATTGACAAGAATACAAAAGTTTTGTACAATAGATACAAAAGGAAACAAAACTGAATAAAACAAAACGAAACTAAATGAAAGGCGGTAAAAATATGAGAAAGAAATTAATTGCAGCAATGATGGCAGGAGTACTGAGTGCAGGAATGTTCAGCACAGGAGTTTTCGCAGCGGGTACAGACTTAAAAGGTGAAGTCAACACATTCATCGCAGCAAGCTTAAGCAATGCAATGGAAGAAATCCAGAAAGACTTCAATGAGACATATCCTGATGTTGAAATCCTCTACAATGCAGACAGCTCAGGCACATTACAGACACAGATCGAAGAAGGCGCACGCTGCGATATCTTCTTCTCAGCAGCTGACAAGCAGATGGACGCTCTGGTAGACGAAGATCTGGCTAAGAAAGATACTGTAGAAGATATCCTTGAGAACAAAGTCGTTCTGATCAAACCTAAGGATGGAGAAACAAAAGTTACAGGATTCGAGAACATCACAGATGCGGCCAACATCGCACTTGCAGGTGACAGCGTTCCTGTTGGACAGTATTCCAGAGAAATTTTCGACAATCTTGGAATTGCAGATGAAGTAAATAAGATGGAAATCAATGAAGGTAAAAATGTATCTGAAGTTCTTGCTGCAGTAAGTGAAGGAAGTAATGAGATCGGTATCGTTTATGCTACAGATGCAGCTTCCGTTGCAGATAAAGTAGACGTTATCGCAGAAGCTCCGGCAGATGCACTGAAGACACCTGTTCTCTATCCGGTAGGCCTTATCGAAGACAAAGAGGCATCTGAAGATGATACAGCAGCTACAGAAGCATTCCTTGAGTACATCAAATCTGACGACGCTATGAAAGTATTCGAGAAATACGGATTCACAGCATACAAAGCAGATGATGCTTCCGAAACAGATGATAAAGATGCAGAAGCAACAGAAGAAGCAGATGACACAGAAACAAATGCTGAGACAGAGACAACAGAGGAAGCTAAATAAGAATGAGTGAATTTCTGGCAGAAATAAACTGGAGTCCCTTGTGGATTTCATTGAAAACAGGTTTCACAGCGACTGTGATCGCGTTCTTTCTGGGAATATTCTTTGCGAGACTGGTAATGAAGATGAAACCTTTTTCCAGAGGCATACTGGATGGTATTCTGACCATGCCTCTGGTACTTCCCCCGACAGTGGCCGGTTTCATTCTGCTTTTGCTGTTCAGTCTGAGACGTCCGTTCGGGGCATTTCTGCTGGATAATTTTGATATTAAGATCGTACAGACCTGGAAGGGCTGCGTGATCGCAGCATCTGTAATTGCGTTTCCACTGATGTACCGAAATGCACGCGCTGCATTTGAACAGGTGGATGTGAATTTAATCGCAGCAGGCAAGACACTTGGCATGAGTGACAGAAGAATCTTCTGGACAGTTGTCATGCCGACAGCAGGACCCGGAATCGCATCCGGTACAGTCCTTGCCTTTGCCAGAGCAATCGGAGAATACGGTGCTACATCCATGCTCGCAGGAAACATTCTTGGCAAGACCAGAACCGTTTCCGTTGCCATTGCTTCGGAGACTGCGGCAGGAAATTATGGCATGGCCGGTTTCTGGGTAGTTGTGATCTTGATCATTTCATTTGTGATCGTTGCGGCGATCAATATCGTTTCCGGTAAGGGAATGAAGATGGGCAGGTGGATGTAATGGCAGTCAGTGTGGATATTGAGAAGAAACTTCATGGCTTCACTCTGAAAGTAAAGCTGGAGAGTGATGGTTCTCCAATGGGGATCCTTGGAGCATCCGGAAGCGGAAAAAGTATGACTCTGCGCTGTATTGCAGGAATCCAGACACCGGACTCAGGAAGAATTGTTGTAAATGATAAAGTTCTTTTTGATTCAGAAAAGAAAATCAATCTTAAACCGCAGGAGAGGAAGGTCGGCTATCTTTTTCAGAACTATGCACTTTTTCCTACCATGACTGTAGAGAAGAATATCGCATGCGGATACAGAGGAGATAAGAAACATCTTAAGGCAAAAGTGGCAGATTACATAGAGCGCTATCAGCTTAACGGGCTGGAGAAACGTTATCCGGGACAGCTTTCCGGAGGTCAGCAGCAGCGTGTCGCACTGGCACGAATGATGATCGGAGAACCGGAAGTCATCCTTCTGGATGAACCGTTCTCAGCACTGGATGGATATCTGAAAGATATCATGCAGCGTGATATGCAGAACTTTCTTAATGAGTACACAGGTGATATGATTCTGGTCACTCACAGCCGCGATGAGGCTTACAAGTTCTGCGGACATCTGACAATTCTGGACAGCGGTCAGGCACTTACTACAGGAGAAACCAAGAAACTCTTTGAACGACCCGGTATTCTGCAGGCAGCCAGACTGACAGGGTGTAAAAATTTCTCAACTGTACAGAAAATGGGAAAACACAGTATTTATGCAGTGGACTGGGATTTGATGCTGCAGACCAAAGATGTGGTGCCGGATGATGTTACGCATGTGGGAATCCGCGGTCACTGGATGAAAGGTGCATCTGAAGGCGGAGAGAACCACATGGAAGTGGAAGTTATGGAATATATTGAAACGACCTTTGAACATCAGTATTTACTGAAGAACAAGAAAGGTGGAGACTGTCAGCCGGTCTGGTGGATGTGCCCCAAAGGAAATTTTGAGGAAGATCCGCATGCAAAAGTTCCGAAATATATTCATTTTCCGGAAGAGCATCTGATGCTGCTGAAAGAAGCGAAATAGAATATATAAGAAATAATAAAAAGCGTTGTATTTTCAACAGAGATTTCTGGTGAAGATATAACGCTTTTTTAACCGAATCAAGTAAGTCCCTGCGGAGCCAGTTATTCGGTGTAGAATCGCGTAGCCACGTAGCTGTAAGAGTCTGCCGGTTTGATCACGCAGATGGATGTTATCAAATTGTCTGAGAAATCTATGACGGATGATTTTTAGAATATTTTATGTAGTCCACAACCATCATCGCCAGTTTAAATGTTAATGCATCCTCAAATGCACGGATATCCAGTCCGAATTTTCTCTGCAGCTTCTCAAAGCGGTACACCAGAGTATTTCTGTGTACATAAAGCTGTCTGGAGGTCTCGGAGAGATTCAGGTTATTTTCAAAGAAGGTACGGATGGTGATCAGGGTTTCTTCGTCAATAGAATCCAGAGTTTCCTCTTTGAAGATCTCGTCGATAAACATTTCACATATGGAAACAGGAAGCTGGTAGATCAGTCTGCCGATTCCAAGCTGGTTATATCCGAATACATTTTTATCTGCGTAGAAAATCTTGCCTACTTCAAGGGCTGTATGTGCTTCCTTGTATGCGTCTGGAAGCCTGGAAATATCCTCTGCCAGATTACTGTATGCAACCCATGCGGAAGTCATTGCTTCTGTATTTAACATATCTACAAGCATATATGCAATTGATTCCAGATCCTCATAAGTTTCTGTAGACTGTAATTCTCTGATGATGATAATCCCTGTATCATCAATAGCTGTGATGAAATCTCTGGTACGGGCAGAGAAAATATTCCGGATCGTAGCGAGAGCGTTCTCATCCTTGGTCTGTTTGGTTTCCACAAGAAATACGGCACGCTGAACAGAAGTTGCAATGTGCAGTTTCTTGGCGCAGTTAAAGGCATCTACATCAGAATAACTACCAAGGAGAAGATTCTGCATAAAGGTATTCTTGTCGCTTTTCTCTGCATAGGCAGCCAGGAGACTCTGTACCTGGCATACAGCCAGCTCTCCGATGGTAGCAGTACTTTCTGCTTTTCCCCATACGATCAGAATATAGGAGATGGAATGGTTCTCCATGATCTTATACAGGCAGCAGCTTGTATTGGAAACACACAGGGCACTGCTTTGGCGAAATTCTTCCAGTTTTGATTCTGCAGGAAGTTTTTTATCACAGGTAGAGAGAAAGATATGGTTATCAGAATCCAGCAGACAGAAATCAATCTGGCTGATATTCTTCCAGTCTGTCAGGCATTTCTGTAAAATCTGTTGTATTTTCATTAGGTCAATCCTTTCTTTTGGGGTATGAGTCAGCTTATAGCAATCCTTGCAAATTGTCTGATCGAAGTAATCAGGCAGCCAATTCTATATTATAACATAAAAACCCGGGGAAAACTCCCCGGGTTTATTAAAGATTCCTGAAAATTAGTTGCAGATTGTAAGTTCTGTTTCTTTATCAAAGAAATGAGATTTTTCCATATCGAATGCGAATTTGATCGGATCACCGGTCTTAGCTGTTGTACGAGGATCAACTCGTGCTGTAACCTGAGTTCCGTTTACGTCGAAGTATAAGAATACTTCAGCTCCGAGAAGCTCGTAAACTTTAACTACGGATGTCATCGGTGCGCTTGGAGAAGCTTCGATGAACATCTGGGAATCATGGATATCTTCCGGACGGATACCGAGAACAACTGTTTTACCTACATAGCCGCCATCTTTAAGAGCTTTTGCTTTAGCAGCCGGGATAGCCAGTTCATGATCGCCAACTTTAGCGATAAGGTTGCCGCCTTTTTCGGAGATAACAGCGTCAAGGAAGTTCATCTGCGGAGATCCCATGAATCCTGCAACGAATAAGTTGCCTGGTTTCTGATACAGGTTCTGAGGTGTATCTACCTGCTGAACAACACCGTCTTTCATAACAACGATTCTGGTACCAAGAGTCATAGCCTCTGTCTGGTCATGTGTTACATAGATGATTGTAGCACCCAGTCTCTGGTGGATCTTGGAAATCTCGATACGCATCTGTACACGAAGTTTAGCATCCAGGTTGGAAAGAGGCTCATCCATAAGGAATACCTTAGGATTACGTACGATAGCACGTCCCATAGCAACACGCTGTCTCTGACCACCGGAAAGAGCCTTCGGTTTACGATCAAGAAGTTTCTCAAGGTCAAGGATTCTTGCAGCTTCACGAACTGCTTTATCAATCTGGTCTTTCGGAACTTTACGAAGTTTAAGTCCGAATGCCATGTTATCATATACTGTCATATGAGGATACAGAGCGTAGTTCTGGAATACCATTGCGATATCACGGTCTTTAGGCTCTACATCGTTCATAACTTTGTCACCAATCTTTAATGTACCGCCGGAAATTTCTTCCAGACCGGCAATCATACGAAGTGTAGTAGATTTACCACATCCTGAAGGTCCTACGAAAATGATGAATTCTTTATCTTCGATCTCCAGATTGAAATCTTTAACTGCCTGGAAACCATTTGGGTAAGTTTTGTTAATGTGCTGTAATGATAAGCTTGCCATGATTATTATTCCTCCAAAATTATTTCATATTGTTTTTGCTGATTGATTACTCGTTTCTTTCATCTGTAGATAGTATAGCGAAAAGGAGGGGGGATGGCTAGGGAAGAATCGTACAAAGATTTTTTTCGTTTCTTGTCATTCTGACGAAAAGCCGTAACCAGTATCTGGGGATTCCGTCAAACTGTCAAAAGACATAAGAAAAACGCAGGACAAAATGACGAAATTCTGTCTGCGTTTCTCGAAATTGGAGTTAAAATATGGTTCTTTTTTACTACCTGTTACTCAAAGTATATATAAGATTATGGTTTGGCTGAATCAAGTCAAAAATCTCTGACAATATGAAGGAACGGATGAGAAGAGACGAATATCGGGCTAAAATTACAGGAGGATCAGAAAAAGCAAATCATCAGGAAGCATTTTGCGCAAATTCTGTGTTGACCAGTTCTGTATACGGTGTACGTTCTTTCAGTTCACCTGCATCTTCCAGGATATCCTGCAGCAGTTCAAAACCATCCTGCCCGAACACCAGATTTTCTTTCCAGGTGTCCTGATCGTAATAACGTTTTACAATGGCTGTGATGGTATCCAGATCTGTTTCAGGGAACTGTGGCTCGATTACTTCTGCAATCTCCTCTGGAGTATGGCTCTGAACGTAGTCCATACCTTTCTGCAGAGCATCAGTGAATTTCTGCATGATATCAGGATTTTTTTCCATATAGCTGGTTTTGGCACTGTAGGAGGTATAAGGCACATAGCCGGAGTCAACACCAAGGGATGCCACGACATACCCAGCGCCCTGCTTTTCAAGAGCAGTAGCAGACGGCTCAAATTCTACAGTGAAATCTGCCGAATCATCTCCTGTAAAAGCAGCCGCAGTAGCGCCGAAGTCAATGCTCTGGTCAATAGACAGATCTTTCTGAGGGTCAAGGCCATTCTGCTTCAGAATATATTCAAATACCATTTCCGGCATGCCACCTTTGCGTCCGCCCAAAACTTTCCTGCCTTTCAGATCTTCCCATTTAAAATCCGGCATTTCTTCTCTTGCCACAAGGAAATTTCCGGCCCGTTGGGTAAGCTGTGCAAAGTTTACAACAGGATCAGTAGCTCCTTCCTGATAGGCATAGATAGATGCTTCTGCTCCCATAAATCCGATGTCCGCCTCGCCGGATATGACGGCAGTCATAGTTTTATCTGCCCCAAAGCCAGTTATAAGCGTCATATCAAGCCCCTCATCTTTAAAATATCCCTCTTCGATTGCCACATACTGCGGTGCATAAAAGATGGAATGGGCTACTTCATTTAAGGTAACTTTTGCAAGCTTCGCCTCATCTTTCTTTGCAGCAAACACTCCCAGCGGCAGTGCAGTCACCGCCAGAACGACTGCTGTCGCTAGTGAAATCCATTTTTTATTTTTCATGCAGACACTCCTTTACCGACTTCTTCTGTTAGAGTATGCATAATTAATTAATTGGTGACCAGGGGGGACATACAAAGTATCGCAAAACACAGCCTCCATGATTCCTTTTGTTAGGATATGCCCCCAAAATCAACTGCTAATCACGATCAACTTTCCCATTAGTTAAAAAATATGAATTTTATTTAACAACAATTCAATTGTGTCCAATTTCCAATCATGCTATGATTTAATCACAAAAGCTTTTGAAATTTCAATCAGGAGAGAATTAGGATGAATATTGGAAGTGTGATAAAAAAATATAGAAAAGTGTCTGGTTTCACCCAGGAGGAAATGGCAAACCGCTTAGGAGTAACTACCCCAGCGGTGAATAAATGGGAGAACGGGAACTCCAATCCAGATATTGAACTGTTAGCACCTATTGCAAGGCTGCTACATATTTCCCTTGATACCCTATTGTCTTTTCATGAAAATCTGACAGACGTTGAAATTACAGAACTTATTCAAGAAATGGACAAAATGTTTTCGGTAGAAGGTTACGAAAAAACCTATCAATGGGCAGTAAATATCATAAAAGATTACCCTAACTGCAACATGCTAATCTGGCAGGTGGCGGTGATGCTTGACTCGCGAAGAATCATAGGTCAGTGTGAGCACCCCGATAAGTACGACGAACAGATTAATTTCTGGTACGAAATAGCACTAAATGACAAGGATGAAAAAATCCAGCACCATGCGGCAGATTCTCTGTTCGGATTCTACTTGCGAAAAGGGAATTATGAAATGGCAGAAAAATATCTGAATTATTTTTCCGACTATGATCCCATGAAAAAACTAAAACTTGGACAATTATACATGGAACAGGAAAAAACAGAAGAAGCATATGAAAAGCTGGAAAATGTCGATACAATCTGTGATTTTCAGAAATCAAGATTATATAAACATATAAAATTTCAAGACGCAGAAAATCCATATGCTGAAGAAATGAAAAAAGAACTGATTGCAGGCTTCCAAAATGAAGAAGACTTTGCTTATATGAAAGGCTATAAACCCTGGAAAAAACTATTAGCAAAGTATTGATTCTGATTATGTTTATTGCAAAATAAAAAGCTCTATCCATTCGGAACAGAGCATTTATAGATGAAAGAAATTATTTGGCAGGCGTCGCGGCTCCTGCATCTCTTTTAACACCTCAAATAATCTTAGATTTATAATAACCGGAACCTACCAACTTGTAAACAATAAATATACTATCATGTGAACAGTAACTTTCTTTGACAGAACACATTACAAAGATAAAAATAGATATTGACAAGGAGTAATTGAACCAGTATTATATAAGTACAAAGAAGTCTTTTTCCGGAGTGAGAAAGATATTATTACTTATTCAAAGGAAAGGGGCTCTGGACGAGTTCCTTTTTACATTTCATAAAACTTGATTGTAAAACATATACTATGAACACAAAGTAGCTCTGGATAGGATATTCAGAGTTGTAAAAACGGCGGAAATATCATTGCTGGTATTTCCGCCACTTCTTTTATAGATTCTCCGCGCTATTTAAAGTGATTTTTGTAAGCATCTTATCATCTGTGCTGTCTTTTTTCTCTGCAAATGCTGTCACAGGAAGTGAAGTCACAGCAAGCACAACGGCAGCTGCCAGCGTGATCCATTTTTTATTTTTCATGCAGATACTCCTTTAACAACCGTAGCAAGAATTCCCTCACCTCTATAGGGACGCCACTGAAAAAGTCTTTATTTTGCATAAAGCAGTACAATATAAAGTGTTTTTATTTGTTTTAATCTACTATATAATGTGTATAAAAATAGTTTTTCAGTGGCGTCCTATAGGTGATGGGATGAATTGCACATTCGAGCATGTCTGCTCAAATTCATAAAAAATCACAAAAACACTTGTTCTGATACAATAAATATATTATAATAGAAAAAAGAACAATATGCTCTTGAAAATTGGACGGTCGAAATAAGCAATAAGTGAGTGTACATAATAATTCTCATTCTGTGTTGTTAGCTGATCATGGTTATGAAATATAGCAGAAAGATGCTGGACGATAAAATGTTAGAGAGAGCAAAAGAAATCTTTGAAATATAGCACCTGTTGGAACAATCCATCAGTATATAGAAAGTCAGGGTGAGAAAGATAAACCGGGCAGTAAAAATAAGGATTTATCCCAATAAAGAACAGATAACTCAGATAGAAAAAACGATCGGCTGCAGCCGTTTTCTCTATAACCGGATGCTTGCGGATAAGATCCGTTATTATCAGGAAGAAAAAAAGATGCTGAAAAATACGCCGGCCGGATATAAAAAAGA